>CAMNDA010000364.1 GCA_946534745.1 uncultured Verrucomicrobiota bacterium
GACCGCCTACATCGGCGGCGAGGGCCACAACCTGCAGGAGCACAGCGTGGTGCTCGTCCGCGGCGGCCGCGTGGCCGACCTTCCGGGCGTGCGCTACCACGTGGTGCGCGGCGCGCTGGACTGCCTCGGCGTGAACGGCCGCAAGCAGGGCCGCTCGAAGTACGGCATGAAGCACGGCAAGTAGGATAGGAGTCCGCAACCATGTCACGCAGGAAGAACGGCGCGTCGATGAAGCACGCGCACGAGATCGACCCCAAGTACGGCAGCGAGCTGGTCTCGCACATGATCAACCACTTCATGCGCAAGGGCAAGAAGACGACGGCCCGGCGCATCGTCTACGGCGCGCTTGCGGAGCTGGAGGGCAAGGTCGAGGGCAAGGAGATCCTCGAGGTGCTCGACGCCTCCGTGAACAACATGAAGCCGCGCGTCGAGGTGAAGTCCCGCCGCGTGGGCGGCGCCTCCTACCAGGTGCCGGTCGAGATCAAGCCCGCGCGCCAGCTCGCGCTCGCGCTGCGCTGGCTCGTGACCTACGCCTCCGGGCGCCGCGGCATGGGCATGCCCAAGGCGGTGGCGGCGGAGCTGCTGGACGCCTACAACAACACGGGCAACGTGATCAAGAAGCGCGACGACACGCACAAGATGGCGCAGGCCAACCGCGCGTTCGCGCACTACGCGTTCTAGCGACGCCTTCCCTTTTCGGCCGCTCCCGGAATCCTCCGGGGGAGGCGGCCGCGGATCCCCTGCGGGGCGCGGCAAGACGGTTCTTTGACAACGGCAGACGATACGAAACCTTTCTCTCCCGAGAAATCGATGGGCACTGACGCCACCAGCACCAAGCGCACCGCGGGCGCGGCCGGAAACGGCCGCACGCACGCGCTCGCGGACGTGCGGAACATCGGCATCATCGCCCACATCGACGCGGGGAAGACGACGGTTTCCGAACGCATCCTGTACTACGCCGGCGCGATCCACAAGATCGGCGAGGTCCACGAGGGCAACGCCACGATGGACTGGATGGTGCAGGAGCGCGAACGGGGCATCACCATCACGTCCGCCGCCATCACGTGCGAGTGGATGGGGAAGCAGGTGAACCTCATCGACACGCCCGGACACGTCGACTTCACGGTCGAGGTGGAGCGGGCGCTGCGCGTCCTGGACGGCGCGGTCGGCGTGTTCTGCGCCGTCGCGGGGGTCCAGCCGCAGTCGGAGACCGTCTGGAGGCAGGCGGACCGCTACCAGGTCCCGCGCATCGCGTTCGTCAACAAGATGGACAGGATGGGCGCGGACTTCGGCCGGGTCGTCGGGGAGCTGAAGAGCAAGCTGAAGGCGAACGCGATTCCCCTGCAGCTGCCGATCGGCGCCTCCGAGACGTTCCGGGGCGCGGTCGACCTGATCGAGATGAAGGCCGTCACCTACCGGGACGAGGACCTGGGCTCCGAGCCGCAGGTCTCCGACATCCCGGCGGAGCTCGCGGACGAGGCGAAAGCCGCGCGCGAGGCGATGGTCGAGGCGATCGCGGAGGCCGACGAGGCGTTCGCGGACCTCTATCTTTCCGGCGAGGAACTGAAGGCGGACGACATCCACGCGGCGCTGCGGCGCTGCGTCGTCGGCCGCAAGGCGGTGCCCGTCCTCTGCGGGACGGCGCTGCGGGACAAGGGCGTGCAGCCCCTGCTCGACGCGGTGGTCCGGTATTTGCCGTCGCCGCTCGACGTTCCCGCGGTGGAAGGCACCGAGATCCGGACGGGCAAGACCGTCCAGAGGCCGGCGGACGACACCGCTCCGCTTGCGGGCCTCATTTTCAAGGTGGCCGCTGACCCCTATCTCGGCCGCCTGCTTTACGTGAGGGTCTACTCCGGCGTTCTGCGCAAGGGCATGAACGTCTGGAATCCGAGGACCCGGACGAGGGACCGCGTGATGCGGCTCATTCGGATGCATTCGAACGAGCAGCTCGACACGGACGCGATTTACGCGGGGGAGATCGGCGTGCTGGGGGGCATCGGGAAGTTCACGACGGGCGACACCGTCTGCGCCGAGCAGGCGCAGATCGCGCTCGACCGCATCGAGTTCCCGGAGCCCGTGATGTTCATGGCGATCGAACCGAAGTCGCGCGCGGACAAGGACAAGCTCGGGGAGGCGCTCCAGATGCTCTCCGACGAGGATCCGACGTGCCGCGTGCGCACGGACGAGGAGACCGGGCAGACGATCGTGAGCGGGATGGGCGAGCTCCACCTCGACATCCTCCGCGACCGGCTCGTCCGGGAGTTCAAGGTGCCGGCGAACACCGGCAAGCCGATGGTTTCGTATTGTGAAACGGTCACCGGGGAAGCGGACGGACGCCACACGTTCGACCGCGAGATCGGTGGCAAGCGCCAGGCGGCCACGGTGGAGCTCCACGTTTCGCCGATGGAGCGCGGGAAGGGCAACCTCGTCGAGGTGAAGCCGCCCCGCAACACCATACCGCCGGAATTCTGCGCCCCGATCGAGCAAGGGGTGCAGGACGCGATCCTGACGGGCGTCGTGGCCCGTTTCCCGATGCAGGACGTCCACGTCCGCATCACCGGAGGGGGGATTCTCGATCCCGACTCCGCGACGGAAACGGCGTTCCGCACCGCCGCGATCCTGGCGTTTCGCGAGGCCGCCGAGGCCGCCGCGCCGGAATTGCTCGAGCCGATCATGTCGGTCGAACTCGTGACGCCGCCGGAGTACACCGGCGACCTCATGGGCGACCTGAACGGACGCCGGGGGCAGGTCCGCGAGATGACGATGCGTGGCGACATGCAGGTCATTTCCGCGAACGTGCCGCTGGCCGAGATGTTCGGGTACGCGACCGCGATCCGATCCCTCTCCCGGGGCAGGGCGTCCTACTCCATGGAGCCGGAAGAGTTCGCGGTGGTTCCCCGCGCCGTCAAGGAATCCATACTGAACAGGTAACCCACACAATGCAGAGTCAACGCATCAGAATCCGCATGCAGGCCTACGACCACCGGGTCCTCGACCAGGCCGTCGCCGAAATCGTCGGCACGGCCCGGAGCACGGGCTCGGACGTCGTCGGGCCGATCCCGCTGCCCACGCGCGTCGAGCGGTTCACCGTGAACCGCAGCCCCCACGTGGACAAGAAGTCGATGGACCAGTTCGAAATGCGCACGCACAAGCGCATGCTGGACATCGTCGGCCCCACCGCCAAGACGGTCGAGGAGCTCAAGAAGCTCAACCTCCCCGCCGGCGTGGACATCACCATCAAGGTCTAAGGAGCATCCCATGCAAGGCTTGATCGGAAAGAAGATCGGGATGACCCAGATCTGGGGCGAGGGCGACGTCCGCGTCCCCGTCACGGTCATCGAGGCCGGGCCGTGCCCGGTCGTCCAGGTGAAGACCAAGGAGAGCGACGGCTACGAGGCGGTCCAGCTCGGCTGGGGCCCGCAGAAGGCCTCCCGCCTCACGAAGGCCGAGGTCGGCCACGCGAAGAAGGCGGGCCTGGACCCGCTGCGCCGCCTCCGCGAGTTCAAGGCCGACGCCGGGGACGACCCCGCGCCCGGCAAGGTGTTCACGGTCTCGGTGTTCGAGGGCGTCGGCTACGTCGACGTCGTCGCCACGAGCGTGGGCAAGGGCTTCATGGGCGTCATGCGCCGCCACGGCTTCGCCGGCGGCCCGATGACGCACGGCGGCCACGTCAAGCGCCGCCCCGGCTCCATCGGCATGCGCCAGACCCCCGGCGCGACCGAGAAGGGCCACCCCATGGGCGGCGACACCGGCAACCGCCGGACGACCGTCCAGAACCTCAAGGTCGAGAAGATCGTCCCCGAGAAGAACCTGATCCTCGTTCGCGGATCGGTCCCGGGCGCGAACGGCTCGATGCTGGTGATCCGCAAAGCGATCAAGAAGGCGGTGAAGGCGTAATGGCTACGATCAAGATGTTCGGCCTCGACGGCAGCGAGAAGGGCGCCGTCGACGTCGCGGACGAGACGCTCGTCCTCGACCGCGGCGCGCAGGCGGTGCACGACGCCGTCGTCGCCCGCCAGGCGTTCTACCGGGCCGGGACGGCCTCGACCCTGAGCAAGGGCGAGGTGAACGGCTCCAACCGCAAGCCCTGGAAGCAGAAGGGCACCGGCCGCGCCCGCGCCGGCCTCAAGCAGTCCCCGGTGTGGCGCGGAGGCGGCGTCGCCTTCGGCCCGCACCCGCGCGACTGGTCCGTGAAGCTCAACAAGAAGGTCGGGAAGCTGGCCTTCCGCCGCGTCGTCTCCGACCGCATCGCGGACGGCACGCTCGTCCTGGCGGAGGAGCTGACGCTCCCCGCCGCGAAGACGAAGGAGCTCGCGAAGGTCCTCAAGGCGTTCGGCACCGACAACGCGCTGCTCGTGGTGAAGGCCGCGGACGACGCGCTCACGCTCGCCGCGCGCAACCTGCCGGGCGTCGAGGTGGCCACCGCCGCCGGCGTCGGCGTCTACCAGATGATGGCGCACGCGAAGGTCCTCGTCGCCCGCGCGGCGTGGGAGGATCTCTCGAAGCGCCTCGAAGGCAAGCAGAAGAAGGAGACCGTGGCATGAAGCACGAGAACGCCGTTCTGAAGGCGGTCATGCAGACCGAGAAGGGCGCCGCCCTCCAGGAGAAGCAGAACCGCTACATGGTCCGCGTGGACCGCGCCGCGACCAAGCCCGAGATCAAGAAGGCCGTCGAGGACTTCTTCAACGTCACCGTGACCGCCGTCAACGTGCAGAACTACGGCGGCAAGAAGCGCACGCTCCGCAACCGCCGCGTCGTCCAGGCGCCGGACTGGAAGCGCGCCATCGTCACGCTCAAGGCGGGCGACAAGATCGACCTGCTCTAGGAGAAGAGAAATGGCCATCCGTTCCTACAAGCCCTACACGCCGAGCCGCCGCACCGCGACGGGCTCCACCTTCGCCGAGGTGACGAAGGACAGGCCCGAGCGCTCGCTCACGGCCCCGCGCAAGCAGAAGGCCGGGCGCGACAGCGCCGGCCACATCTCGATCCGCCACCGCGGCGGCGGCGCCAAGCGCCGCTACCGCCTCATCGACTACCGCCGCGAGCGCCTCGACGCCGTCGCGGAGGTGATCGCGGTGGAATACGATCCCAACCGCTCCGCGTTCATCGCCCTGCTCCAGTACGAGGACGGCGAGAAGCGCTACATCCTCTGCCCCGAGGGGCTGAAGCCCGGCGCCAAGGTCGTCGCCTCCGAGACGGCCGAGCCCGCCGTCGGCAACTGCCTCCCGCTGGGCCGGATCCCGCTCGGCACCGCCGTGCACAACCTCGAGCTCGTGCCCGGGCGCGGCGCCAAGGTCGTCCGCACCGCCGGCTCCTCCGCCACGGTGATGAGCCGCGACGGCGACTGGGTCACCCTCCGGATGCCGTCCGGCGAGGAGCGCAGGTTCCTCGCGCGCTGCCGCGCCACCGTCGGCGTCGTCGGCAACGGCGAGATCGAGGGCCTCAAGCTCGGCAAGGCCGGGCGCAAGCGCTGGCTGGGCATCCGCCCGACCGTGCGCGGCGTCGCGATGAACCCCGTCGACCACCCGATGGGCGGCGGCGAAGGGCGCACCTCCGGCGGCGGCCCGGCCGTCTCGCCGTGGGGCAAGCTCGCCAAGGGCGGCAAGACCCGCAAGCCCCGCAAGGCCTCCGACCGCGTCATCCTCAAGCGCAGAAAGTAGAGTAGAAAGCCATGCCACGTTCGCTCAAAAAGGGACCCTACGTCGAGGAGAAGCTCCTCAAGAAGGTCGAGGCGATGAACCAGTCGTCGCGCAAGCAGCCGATCAAGACCTGGTCGCGCCGCTCGATGATCACGCCCGAGTTCGTCGGGCTGACCTTCTCCATCCACAACGGGAAGACGTTCCTTCCCATCTTCATCACCGAGAACATGGTCGGCCACCGCCTCGGCGAGTTCGCCCCGACGCGCACGTTCAAGAAGCACGGCGCGACGACGGACAAGGCGACCAAGTAACGGAGCAAGGAAATGGAAGTCAAAGCCATCCACCGCAACGCGCGCATCTCGGCCTCCAAGGGCCGGGACCTGGCGCGCGCCGTGCAGGGCAAGAGGCTCGGCGACGCCCTCCGCATCGTCGACTTCAGCCCGCGCAAGGCCGCGAAGATCCTCGGCGCCGCGCTCCGCAGCGCGGCCGCCAACGCGAGCCACAACTTCGGCCTGGACGCCGACGCGCTCTCCGTCCGCAAGGCGGTCTTCGACGAAGGCCCCAGCATGCGCCGCTACTGGCCCCGCGCCCGCGGCAGCGCCAGCCCGATCGAAAAACAGACGAGCCACGTCACCGTGGTTCTCACCGACGAAAAGTAAACACCATGGGACAGAAAGTCAATCCAATCGGCTTCCGCGTCGGCGTCGACCACGACTGGCGCTCGCGCTGGTTCGCGGACAAGCGCTCCTTCGGCGACTTCCTCGCCGAGGACTGCGTCCTTCGCGACGCCGTCGCCAAGGCCCTCAAGGAGGGCGCCGTCTCCGAGGTGCGGATCGAGCGCTACGCCAACCGCGTGCGCCTCAACATCCACACCGCGCGCCCCGGCATCGTGATGGGCAAGGGCGGCGAGGAGATCGACCGCCTCCGGAAGAAGCTCTCGAAGCTCACCGGCAAGGAGGTCTTCGTCGAGGTCGTCGAGGTCCGCGACGCGGACGCCAACGCGCAGCTCGTCGCCGAGTCCATCGCCGACCAGATCGTCCGCCGCACCACCGTCAAGCGCGCGATGAAGCGCGCCCAGCGCACCGCGATGGAGATGGGCGTGGACGGCATCAAGATGCTCGCCAGCGGCCGCATCAACGGCGCGGAGCTCAGCCGCGTCGAGTGGATGAAGGAGGGCCGCGTGCCGCTCCACACCCTGCGCGCCAAGATCGAATACGGGTTCGCCGAGGCGGACACCACGGCCGGCAAGATCGGCGTGAAGGTGTGGATCTGCAAGGGCGAGCACTACCAGCCCCGGCTGAACAACAGAAGGAGGGACCGCAATGCCTCTCATGCCTAAGCGGGTCAAGCACCGCAAAGTCCAGCGCGGATCGCGCGCCGGCCTCGCCCAGACCAACACCGAGCTCTCGCAGGGCGACTACGGCCTCAAGACGCTCGAGCGCGGGTGGATCACCGCGATCCAGATCGAGGCGTGCCGCGTCTGCATCAACCGCCACCTCAAGCGCCGCGGCAAGCTCTGGATCCGCATCTTCCCGGACAAGCCCGTCTCGAAGAAGCCGATCGGCGTCCGCATGGGCAAGGGCAAGGGCGACCCCGAGTTCTGGGTCTCCGTCGTCGCGCCCGGCACGATGCTCTTCGAGCTGGCGGGCGTGCCCGACAGCCTGGCGCGCGAGTCCTTCCGCCTCGCCGCCAACAAGCTCGGCGTCCGCACGCGGATGGTTTCCCGCAACGCGCAGGTCTAGCGCACGAGGAGAACGAACGCAATGAAGATCAAGCAGGTCCGCGAGACCCCGACCGAGGAGCTCCTCTCCCAGGTCAAGGCCGCCAAGGGGAAGATCCTCGGGGCGAAGATCAAGAAGACGGCGGCCGACGTCGCCAAGAACCCCCTCGAGGTCCGCACGCTGCGCCGCGACGTGGCGCGCATGCTCACCGTCGTCCGCGAGCGCGAGCTCCAGCAGGAGAAGAAGTAATGAGCGAAGAAACGAAAGCCGCCGCGCCCGAGCGCGGCCACCGCAAGACGCGCCGCGGCACCGTCGTGAAGCGCAGCGGCGACAAGACCGTCTCCGTCCTGGTCGAGCGCCGCTACGCCCACCCGATCTACGGCAAGCAGATCACCGTCGGCAAGAAGTATCCGACGCACGACGAGAAGAACGAGTGCGGCGTCGGCGACGTCGTCCTCATCGAGGAGACGCGCCCGCTCAGCGCCCGCAAGCGCTGGCGCGTCGCGAAGATCGTCGTCTCCGCCAAGGCCCGCGAGGCCGCGGCCGAGGCGAAGGCCGAGGCGATCGAAGCCAAGGAAGAAGGGAAGTAGAGATGATCCAGGAAGGTACTGATCTCGCCGTCGCCGACAACACCGGGGCGCGCCGCGTGCGCTGCTTCCGCGTGCTCGGGCAGCGTAAGAAGTACGCCCACTTGGGCGACTGCATCCGCGTCTCCGTCAAGGAGGCCCAGCCCGGCGGCGCCGTGAAGAAGGGGCAGGTCTGCCTCGCCATCATCGTGCGCACCGGCTACCCGATCCGCCGCGCGGACGGCTCCTACATCAAGTTCGACAACAGCGCCTGCGTGATCGTCGACGCCAAGAAGTCGCCCATCGGCACCCGCATCTTCGGGCCGGTCGCCCGCGAGCTGCGCGAGAAGGGCGACAACGCCAAGATCATCTCGCTCGCACCGGAGGTCCTCTAATGAGCACCGCACGCATCAAGACCGGCGACATCGTCGTCGTCATCACCGGCCGCGGAGGCGACTCCGAGAAGGCGTTCAAGGGCAAGACCGGCAAGGTCCTGGCCGTCAACGCCAAGAAGGGCGTCGCCATCGTCGAGGGCCTCAACCTGCGCAAGAAGGGCGTCCGCAAGAACGACAAGGCCCCCAACGGCCAGGTCGTCGAGATCCCCGCCCCGATCGCGCTCAGCAACCTCCAGCCCTGGGACGCCAAGGCAAAGAAGGGCGTCCGCGTCTCCTACGTCCGCGAGGACGGGCGCTCCGTCCGCGTCGCCAAGGGCACCGGCAACCGACTGTAAAGGAACCGCCATGGCAAACCTCAAGGAAAAATACGAGCAGACGGTCGTCCCGGAGCTGGAGAAGGCGTTCGGGCTCAAGAACCCGATGCAGGTTCCGCGCCTCCAGAAGATCGTCGTCAACATGGCCTTCGGCATCGTCGACAAGGACACGCAGAAGTCCGTCGTGGACGATCTGGAGAAGATCACCGGCCAGAAGCCCGCGCTCTGCCCGGCCAAGAAGAGCGTCGCGAACTTCAAGCTTCGCGAAGGGATGGTCATCGGCGCCAAGGTGACGCTCCGCCGCCAGCGGATGTGGGACTTCCTGGACCGCCTGATCAACGTCGCGCTGCCCCGCATCCGCGACTTCCACGGCGTCCCGGCGCGCGGCTTCGACGGCCGCGGCAACTACTCCCTCGGCGTCAAGGAGCAGACGATCTTCCCGGAGATCGACCTCTCCCGCCACGGCGCGCCCGAGCAGGGCATGGACATCACCGTCGTCACCACGGCCAAGGACAACAAGGTCGCCCGCGCGCTCCTCGAGGGGCTCGGGATGCCCTTCGTCGGCCGCTAACGTCATCGGAACACAGCACCATGGCAAAGAAATCCCTCATCGCCAAGGCCGGCCGCGCGAAAGCGGCCGCCGCCGCCGCCGTCAAGAAGGAGAAGGAGGGCGGAGCCCCCGCGACCTTCACCTCGCGCGCCTACAACCGCTGCTCCCGCTGCGGCCGCCCGCGCGGCTACATCCGCAAGTTCAAGCTCTGCCGCCTCTGCTTCCGCGAGCTCGCGCTCCAGGGCAGGATCCCCGGCGTCACCAAGGCGTCCTGGTAGCAAAGGAGAACCACAATGAGTTGGTCTGATCCCATCGCGGACATGCTCACCCGCATCCGCAACGGCCAGGCGGCCGGGCACGAGATCGTCGAGATGCCCGCCTCCAACCTCAAGGCCGCCATCGCCAAGGTCCTCAAGGACGAGGGCTACGTCGAGGACTTCGAGGTCGAGGGGGACGTCAAGAAGGTCCTCCGCATCGCCCTGAAGTACAACGCCGAGGGCAAGCCCGTCATCCGCGGCCTGCGCCGCGAGTCGGCGCCGGGCCTCCGCCGCTTCTGCGGCTGGAAGCAGATCCCGCGCGTCCTCGGCGGCCTCGGCGTCGCCGTCATCTCCACCTCGGGCGGCGTCATGTCCGGCCTCGAGGCCCGCCGGCGCAAGCTCGGCGGCGAAATCGTCTGCACCGTCTGGTAGGGGAGGAAGTTCCAATGTCCAGAATCGGAAAAGAGCCCGTCAAGGTCCCCGCCGGCGCCACCGTCGCCGTCCAGGGCGGCGTCGTCGCCGTCAAGGGCCCGAAGGGAGAGCTCAAGTACACGCTGCCGCCCGGCATCGAGTGCAAGGTCGAGGACGGCGCCGCGCGCTTCACGCGCGGCTCCGACGACCGCCGCACGCGCGCCTTCCACGGCCTCGCCCGCGCGCTCGTCGCCAACATGGTCGAGGGCGTCGTGAAGGGCTACGCCAAGGCGCTCGACATCGAGGGCGTCGGCTTCAAGTTCGACAAGAAGGGCAAGGACACGCTCGCCCTCTCCATCGGCTACGCCGAGCCCAAGCTCTACAAGATCCCCGCCGGCGTGGACGTCGCGGTCGGCAACGCCGGCCTGCACGTCGACGTGACCGGGATCGACAAGGAGCTCGTCGGCCGCGTCGCCGCCGACATCCGCGCGTTCAAGCCCGCCGAGCCCTACAAGGGCAAGGGCATCCGCTACACCGGCGAGAAGATCCGCCGCAAGGAAGGCAAGACCGTCGCCTAACGGAAGCGGAAGGAAGGAAAGCCAATGCAGCTCAAGAATCTCAAGCAGTACCGCGAGCGGCGCCACCGCCGCCTCCGGCAGAAGATCTCCGGCACGGCCGCGCGCCCGCGGATGGCCGTGTTCGTCTCGAACGCCAACCTCTACGTCCAGTTCGTGGACGACGAGGCCGGCAAGACGCTCGCGAGCGCCTCGTCCCTGCCCCTCAAGGCCAAGCTCAACGTCGAGACGGCCGCGAAGGTCGGCAAGGCCGCGGGCGAGGCCGCCAAGGCCGCGGGCATCTCGCTGGTGGTCGTCGACCGCGGCGGCTTCAAGTACCACGGCCGCGTCAAGGCCGCGGTCGAGGCCGCTCTCGAGGCCGGGCTCAAGCTCAACGACAAGGAGAACGCGTAACATGGCACGCGAAGAAACCCGCAAACCGCGCGAAGAGAGCGAATTCGACGAGAAGGTCGTCTTCGTCAACCGCAGCTCCAAGACCACCAAGGGCGGCCGGCGCATGAGCTTCAGCGCCGTCGTCGTCGTGGGCGACAAGAAGGGCCGCGTCGGCCTCGGCTACGGCAAGGCCAACGAGAACGCCGACGCCATCCGCAAGGGCGGCGAGGCCGCCCGGCGCCACCTCGTGCGCGTCGTCACCAAGGGCACGACCATCCCGCACGCCGTCACCGGCCAGTGCGACGGCGGCCGCGTCCTGCTGATGCCCGCCTCCGAAGGTACCGGCATGATCGTCGGCGGCGGCATGCGCGCCGTGCTCGAGATGGCCGGCATCCGCAACGTCCTCGGCAAGAGCCAGGGCTCCAAGAACCGCCTCAACGTCGTGAAGGCGACGTTCGACGCGCTCTCGCAGCTCCGTCCCGCCGCGGCCATCCGCGCCGAGCGCGGCCTCGCGCCGCTCCCGGAGGACAAGCCCGCGGAGCAGCCCGCGCCCGAGGCCCCGGCCGCCGAGGCCGCCGCCGAGGCGCCCGCCGCGGAAGCCCCCGCCGAACCCCCGGCCGAAGCGTAAGGAGAAGAACCGATGAAACTCCACGAACTCACCACCACCCCCGGCTCGAAGACGCGCACCAAGCGGCTCGGCCGCGGCGAGGCGTCCGGCAAGGGCAAGACCTCCGGCAAGGGCACCAAGGGCCAGATGTCCCGCAAGGGCCACAAGCGGAAGATCGGCTTCGAGGGCGGCCAGATGATCCTCGTCCGCCGCCTCCCGAAGCGCGGCTTCGGCAACCCGGCCCGCGTGGCCTACACGCCGGTCAACTTCGACATCCTCAACCAGTTCCCGGAGGGCGCCACCGTCGGCGCCGCCGAACTGCTCGCCACCCGCGCCCTGAACCGCTTCGAGAACGGCGGCTTCAAGGTCCTCGCGAAGGGCGAGCTCAAGGTCAAGGGGCTCCAGGTCAAGGCCAACGCGGTTTCGGCCGCGGCGAAGGCCAAGATCGAGGAGCTCGGCGGCTCGGTCGAGATCGTCAAGTAGGGATTGGACCGCGGCGCGCCCCCCCGCGCCGCGAGTCCGCGCGGGCGGCACCCCCTCCTCCATTCCGCCGCCCGCAAGGGGTCGCTTCGGCGACCCCGAGGGGCGCAAGCCCCGGACGCGACCGGCCCGCCCCGGCCGCGTCTTTTTTTTTCTGCGAGCACTCTCCGGCCGGCGCATTGCGCCGACCGGAGAGTGCGTCGTCTTCGCGCGGCTCCGCCGCGCGCCGGTGGGGCGAGCCCTCCGGGCGAGCCACGGTGCTCCAATGCTCAGATCAGCGTTTCGACGCCGTAGGCGGCGAAGCGGTCGTCGCCCGTGACGACGGGGTGCCTGTCTACGAGGGCCGTTGCGATGATGAACCGGTCGGCCGGATCCTTATGGTGCCAGGGCAGCTCCGTGGCGCGGAAGAGGATCTCCTCGCGGAGCGGAATGGGCTCGAGCCCGTGGTGCCGGACCGCGCGGGAGAACCATTCGCGGGGCGGGAGCGGAAGGGCGAGCCGGCCGAGCGCCGCCTTGAGGGCGATCTCCCAGGCGGAGATGGGGCTGAAGTAGACGAGGGGGGCGTCGGCGATCGCGGAGCGGACCTCGGGCGAGAACCGGTCCGGATCGGACGCCAGCCAGAGGATGGCGCACGTGTCGAGCAGCAGGGAGCGCGTCATTGCATCGCCTCCCAGTCGTCCGAATCGTCCGCGAAGAGGTCTCCCTTGATCTCGATTCGGGAAAGCAGGGGATCCGGATCGAGACGGCGGGGACGCTCGACCGGCATCAGACGCGCCACGGGATGTCCGTAGCGGAAGATGATGACCGGCTCGCCCGATCGCTCGACCGAGGCGAGCAGTTCGGAAAAACGGGCCTTTGCTTCGTGTGTGCTGATCTGCGTCATGGACCTTGTCTCCCTTCGCCCGTATTCAATCATAAGTTGACCTATTGGGTCAAGAAGAATCTTCCCACTGGAAACTGGCAACACTCGACAAGTGTTGCCAGTGTGCGAATGTTGCCAATGGCCAATACCAATTGCCAATGCTCCTCCGCTCGCTTGCCCTTGCTTGCAGAACCGGCTTGTCTAGGCAAGCCGGTTCTGCTATGCTCCAGACCCGTCGCACCGCGCCGAAAGCCCCGGGCCCACCCCCCGCCGCCGAAGGCACGCGCGACAAGACAAACAAACCGATTTGCACTCGCAAATCAATCCGTTCGGAAGAAATCTGGACAATTTCTACAGGACGATTGGTTGCGAGGCTGCGCGAAAGGCTACAATTCAAAGACAAAAGACATGAAAGCAACACTCAACATCGAAGGCGACGGCTACTACTACAACATCTGTGAGATTGCCACAGAAGAAGAGTTCTTGCAGATTAAAGAACAGATTTCGGATGGCACTTGGAAGAACTACGAGAGCAAGTTCAAAACTCCTTCCGAGAAATCAATCATTTCATATGGTACGATAGATACTACCGCTTATATGGGGCTTTATGATGAAGGCAAGGCGGATGATGACGACTATTACGACGATGACGATGATGTCAAATCTCAAAAAGTGGATGAAGAAGAGTTTGAAGCTTGGGAAGTAAGCAACATCCCATTTAAGAATGTTGAAATCATTCCGATACACTATGACTTAGTTGCGCCAAAGCACTACTGGATATACCGAGAGAAGATCCATGGCACATTCTTCCATACTGAAGTCAGACTAAGAAAGTTTTCAAACTTTGACCCAGACAAACTTGAGATAGTCCTCCATCAATACTTCTTGGGTGAAGAGTTAATCTTTTCAGATATCGTTGAAGCATACTTCAACAAGAAAGAAATGCTAGACCTTGACAATGACTATTTGTCTCTCGGGGAGCCAGAATTAAGAATTGTTTGATCGTAATCGATAAGGACAGCCTTCCGAGGTCTACTTAAAGGGTCTTCCACCTTTAGCGGTCTTTTTATACTCCACCGTCGATCCGCCGTCTCGTTGCGATCATTCGGCAAAGCGCGAGCGGCCAGCGTGGGAGGGCGGGGGCGGAGCCCCCGACCGTTTGGGGAGATGCGAATCCTCTGTGGTGGGTTCAGCACTCTGTTCAAGTCACGCCTTTAGCGTTTGTGCGGATAGCATGAAACCCACATCCACACGGTTCCGGCAAGTCCAGCAAGCGAGACAGGAGCAAATCGAAGACTACGAAGAAATGAATGCCAATAATCGTACTCATTTGCGGATTCTGCTATGAGAAAAACTGGCCACAAAAACAAAAGAAAAACAAGAGCATAGAAGATCAGCCAAGCTCCAAACGCCAAACTAATACGATTCAACAAGCTATGTTTCTTTCCCGTTCTCGTGGATGAAATGTAGAAAAGCACAATCGTCTCCGAGAGGGACACGATTGCACACATTGCATTGAATGTATGGATCGAAAAGTCAGTCATTGGACGAATTCCTTTTTGGTGCTTTCAAACTTCGGGGGATGATCCTGACGAATTTTCTTCGGGCTTTTTCAATTGTTCAGTATGGTCGGTGTCATCCTCCCCCAATTCCGTCATCGTCTGGTTTTCATCGCTGTCCGATTTTGGTTCTTTTTCTGACGGCATCGGGAGTGGATATGCATGATTGGTCGTGACTTCATCGAAGGCAATCTTGTCCGCAATCCTTTCCGGCGATTCTTGTTCGGGCGTTGAACAGATTCTATTACCGTCCTGTAGACTGTCCCGATTTTCGTTTGTTTTTTCGGCAAGCATCGGCATTGCGCACGAACACGAAAGCGTGCGGCCAGAAATGATAGCAGAAAATATCATGGCAAGGATGGTTGCCGCTTGCCAGAAGCGACGTTCGTTCCGTTCACTGTTGGCCGTGCGTCTGGCCTCGTCTCGCTCCCGTTCAAGCGACGCCTTCAGCTCGGCGTCTCGTTCGTGTGAAATTTTATCTGCTTCTCGTCTTGCGAGTTCTCGCTCAATGCGCTCGCGCCCGGCCAATGTCGGTTTTGCAGCAAAGAATTGTCCGTCCCACTTGAGCGAAACGAGTCCGGCTTCTTCAAGTTCCCAAATTTCGTCGCCGAATTGGCGCGCTTTCAGGAAGATCGTCCGATTGACGAGATTATCCAAAAACTCAAATTGCGTTTTGTTCATGCTGCTATTCTACCATATGATCTCTAAAACGCA
>CAMNDA010000365.1 GCA_946534745.1 uncultured Verrucomicrobiota bacterium
TCCTCCTCCCCCTCCTCGCCCTCGCCGCCGCGCCGGCGCGCGCCGAAGACCCCGCCACGCGGAGCCCGGTCGCGGGGAAGTCCCACGCGGATGCTGCTTTCGCCGATTCCCCCCTGGCGTCCGCATTGGCGAACGCAGACTGGATCCCCTTGGTTGTCGAGTCGGTATCCATCGACACAACGGCCCCGCGGGAGCTTCGCAAGAACTGGGTTGTGTCGTTCTCGGGGGGCATCAAGGCCCGCGTCCACAGTCCGGCCAAGACATTCGGCCTGTCCACGGACGAGTTGCCGGGCAAACGGTTCGGCATCCGGTTCTCCGACCGCCACGCCGCCGTCGTCGCCCTGCGCGGAGCCGTCTACTCCGGCGAACTGGAGGTCCGCGCGCTCGTTCCCGTTTCGGCGATGGACTCGATCCGCGAAATCCTGTCGGAGGAATCGCAGAAGGGTCTGGAATACAGCGACGGATACTGGGACGGCGACGCTCCGTCGAGACTGAAGGCCCTCCTGGGCGAGCCGTTCGGACGGTTCGACAATTGCGCGATGGAAACGAACTGGGTATCGGAGTCCTGGTGGCTGGAGGACGGGACTTCGTTCTCGTGCATAGCGGTCCGCGACCGTATCGCTTCCCCGGCCTTCTACCACCGTTTCGCGGACGCAACCCTTCTGGCCCCGAAAAGAAAGAGGGCCCGCGAGTGGGAACCTCGGCCCCTGCCGGACGGCCGTTATCCCTGCGTGCCGATGCTGGAGGGCCGAGCCCTTCCCCGCTCCAAGGCCGGCTATCGCGTTTCCCGCATCTACGATGTTTCTTCGGATCGAATCTTCTACCTGCTGTCGCCGGATTTCAACCGGAGCCGAAGCCTTGCCGAAGTGCTTGTGTGCGACATCCGGCTCGATTCGCTCGCGGACGCGATCGGCTTCGTCGACGAAAATGCCGGTACGAACACTCCGTTGGTATTCTTGAAGACGGACTACCTGTCGTCCAATTGGGAGGGAATGCCCACGGGTTCGATATTCGATGATCGCCTTGTTTCCAGTCTCTTCGTCCACGTTCTCACGCAGGACGATTGGAACGAGCTGCAGACCGCCCGCCGGAACGGAACCGTGGAAGCATTCGCGAAAAAGCCCCGGGTCGGGAGGGCCGAGACCGACCGCATGTGCGACTTTCTTCTGGAAACGGAGCGACAGGAATTGACCGCGCTCCTGCGGAACCCGCCCGAAACCCTCACGCCGTCGTGCCGGACCCGCATCGAGAAATTCCTTTGGACGTACGCTCCCGAGCCGAGCCCCGCGCCCGCCCCCCACGCGGACTCCGCCCAACCCTAGCCCCCTCCGCTCCGCGCGAGCGAAGGCGTCGGCTGGCGTAGGGAAGACCGGAAACGGATGATGTAAAACGGATAAATGGCAGTGCAGGAGAAGATGAATCAATGAAAATCACGCACGGTGGAATTGGAAATCGGGGAGAAGAAATGGAAGGAGAGGCGATGGAACGGGCGGTAGGCCAAATTGTGGGAAAGTGTGGAAAATGCGAAAACGGGCCCGCAACCCCTTGACACGCCTTTCCCCGTTCTATATCCTCGCCCGCATCGGACCATGAACGGCGAATTCCTTCCCCTGCTCCTCCTGCGGGACGGAGAAGCGTTCCGGACGCGGCTGCGCGAGCGGCGCGTCGGGGCCGGAGGCGTGGCGCAGCTGGCGCTGTTCGTGTGCCTCGCCTGCGCAGTCTACGGCGCGGCGCTCGCGGGATGGCGGTCGCCGCGGCTTTCGCTCTACGTCGCCGCCAAGCTCCCGATGGTGTTCCTCGGGTCGACGCTCGTCGTCGCGGCCTGCAACGCCGTCGCCGCCGCGCTGCTCGGGACCGGGCTCGGGCTGCGCGACGTCCTCGCCGCCGTCTTCGGCGCGATGGCGCTGGCGGGCTGGATCCTGCTCGCGCTCGCCCCGGTCGCGCTCTTCCTCGTCGCCGCGGCGTGCCCCGCCGAGGGGACGGACGAGGTCCTGCGCCGCGCCCACAACGCGATGCTCCTCACGCACATCGCCGTCCTCGGCGCCGCGGGGCTCGCCGGGATCGGCTCGCTCTGGTCGGCCCTGCGCCGCCTGGTGCCCGACCGCGGCCGCGCCGCCGCGCTCGCCGCCGTCTGGGTCGGCGCCTACGCGTTCGTCGGGACGCAGCTCGGATGGATGCTGCGCCCGTTCGTCGGCAGCCCGTTCTACCCCGTCGTCTTCCTTCGCGAGGACGCCCTCGACCGCAACTTCTACGAGTTCGTCCTCGGCGAGGTCGTCCCCTTCCTCTTCGGCTTCGAATGACACGCACCACCCACGCAAAGGATACCGCCATGAACGATACGACTCCGCCTCCGATGCCCGCCGCGCCCGCTCCGGCGCCGGCTCCCGCCGCCGCGCCCGCCGCGCCCGGCTCGCTCTCCGAACTGCTCAAGACGCCCGACCGCTACTCGCTCGGAATCGTGGGCGGCGGCGACGTCGGCCCGCGCGTCGCGCTCGCGCTCGCCGCGGCCGCCGCCGGCTTCGCGCTCTACTTCTTCGCGGCGGGGTTCTTCGCCGGCTGGCGGGTCGCGCTGCTGGACGCGGCCAAGGGCGCGGGCGTCGCGCTCTTCGCCTTCGCGCTGTGCCTCCCGAGCCTCTACGTCTTCTCGTGCGTCTCGGGCGCGACGCTCCGCGCGGGGCAGATCGTCGCCGCCGGCGCGGCGTGCCTCGCGACGGCGGGGATGCTCCTCGCCGCGCTCGCGCCGGTGCTGTGGCTCTTCGCGGTTTCGTCCTCGTCGGCCGCGTTCGTTACGGCGCTCGCCGTGCTGCTCGCCGTCCCCGCCGTCTGGCTCGCCGTGCGCCCCGCGATCGGCCTGCAGACCGCGGGAGGCGTCCGCTCGACCGCCGGGCTGCGCCTGTGGCTCGCGGTGCTCGCCGTCGTCGCGCTCCAGACCGTGACGCTCCTGCGCCCGATGCTCGCCGCGCCGGAGAAGCCAGCCGAAGGCGAAGCGGCCACCGCCGAGGCGGCAGCGCCCGCCGCCCCGGAAAAGATGTTCTTCCTCGAGCACTTCGTACGCACCCTCGATTCATCCCCCGCGAGAAGGTAATCCCGACAAACCGTGAAAAAGACAGCCATCCTGAACTCCCTCTTCGCCGTCGCCGCGATCGCCCTGGCCCCCGCCGCCGCGCAGGCGGCAGGCGACCTCGGGCCCGCGCTGAAGGACGGCACGTTCTTCACGACGCCGCTCTCCGGCCAGGCGGCGCTCCGCAACGAGCGGTTCGCCTGGGTCGTGAAGGACAAGCAGATGCGCTTTCCGACCCCGGGATTCACTCTTGGGACCGTGAAGCCGGGCGAGACGCTGCTCCTCGTCGCGGACGGGAAGCCGTCAGGCCTGCGCATCTCGCTCTACAACCGCGGCGACAACGGCGCGATCGACGACGCGACCTTCGCCGCGCGCCACGCGGCGGCCGTGAAGGCGATCGCGGAGCTCGCGGGAGGCGAGGGCGAGGAGTTCCGCCGCAAGACCGACCCGACGAAGCAGGACGCCGACGTCGCCGGGCGCAGCTGGAAGGCGACGGGCGCGACGTATTCGCTCGAATGGGCCGTCGCGCGCAAGGGGACGGACCTCGTCCCGCTCGCCGAATACCTGCGCCTCGACGTCCTGCCCGCGGGCGCCTCGGTCGGCGGCGGCGCGGCGCAGGGCGGACGCCGCACAGACCCGCGCTCGCACGTCGCGCGCGGCGAGGACGGCACCGTGGAGCTGAAGGACGTCCCGATGGTCGACCAGGGGCAGAAGGGCTACTGCGCCGCGGCGACCGTGGCGCGCATCATGGGCTACTACGGCTACGACTTCCTCGACCAGCACCAGATCGCCTCGTGGGCGAAGTCCGACGCCGACCGCGGCACCAACGAGAAGATGCTCGACGCCATCGCGGGCGTGCTGCACGACCGCTACAAGCTCGTCTACCGCGAGGTTCCGGGGTCCGTCAACGACTTCTTCAAGCTCGTCGAGGACTACAACAAGGCGGCCAAGCGCCTCAAGCGGCCGGAGGTCTCCCTCAAGCCGATGCCCGGCACGCGCGTCATCGACGCGGGGGCGGTCTGGCGGCAGTTCCAGCCGGACGTCCTGCGCGAGGCGCGGACGAAGAACCAGACGCGAAACAACCTCTTCTTCGACAACATCCGAAAGAGCATCGACGCGGGCGTGCCGGTCGTGTGGTCGGTGATGCTCGGGCTCGTCCAGGAGGATCCGCCGCTGCCGCAGGCCTTCGGCGGGCACATGCGGCTCATCATCGGCTACAACCAGAGGGAACGGACGATCCTCTACACCGACTCCTGGGGCGCGAAACACGAGCGCAAGACGATGAAGCTCGAGGACGCGATCCTGATCACGACGGGCCTGCGCACGATCGCCCCGACGCTCAACTAGAGCTCTTCCTCCGCGCGACCGTTGCGGCCGGGGACGCCCCAGGCGGCGAGCTTGCGGTGCAGGGTGCGGCGGCTGATGCCGAGGGCGTCGGCCGCGCGGGAGCGGTTGCCGCCCGCCGCCTCGAGCGCCGCGAGAATCTTGCGCTTCTCCGCCTGCGCGAGCGATTCGGTCGGGATCGGCTCGGGCGAGACGCGCGCCGCGGTCTCGGCGCCGTCTCGGATGTTCGCGGGGACGTCCTGGACCGTGAGGAGCTCTCCGCGCGAAAGGACGACCATCTTCTCGACGGTGTTGCGCAGCTCGCGGACGTTGCCCGGCCACGGGTAGGCCTGCAGCACGGCCATCGCCGCCGGCTCGATGCCGGAGACGCTGCGGCCGTTCTGCGGCGCGAACTCCTTCACGAACCGGTCGCAGAGCATCGGGATGTCGCCCGTGCGCTCGGCGAGCGTCGGCATGCGGATGTCGACGACGTTGAGGCGGTAGAAGAGGTCCTCGCGGAAGCGTCCGGCGCGCACCTCGGCGGCGAGGTCGCGGTTGGTGGCGGCGACGACGCGGATGTCCGCCGTGAGCGTCTCGGTGCCGCCGACTCGCTCGAACTGGCGCGTCTCGAGCACGCGCAGGAGCTTGACCTGCACGGAGGCATCGATCTCGCCGATCTCGTCGAGGAAGAGCGTGCCGCCGCTCGCGAGCTCGAAGCGGCCCTTGCGCTGGGCGATCGCGCCCGTGAAGGCGCCCTTCTCGTGTCCGAAGAGCTCGCTCTCGAGCAGCTCGCGGGAGAGAGCGGCGCAGTGCACCGCGACGAACGGCCCCGCGGCGCGCGGCGAGAGGTGGTGGATCGCCTGGGCGACGAGCTCCTTGCCCGTCCCGCTCGCGCCCTCGATGAGGACGGTCGCCTGCGTGGGCGCGGCCTGGCGGATGACGTCGAAGAGCCGCTCCATCGCGGGCGAGGAGCCGACGATGTTCTCGAGGCCGTAGCGGGCGTCGAGGCGGCGCTTCAGGTCGCGGTTCTCGCGCTCCAGGTCGCGGGCGCGGAGAGCGCGCTCAAGAACGAGGTCGAGCTGGTCGAGGTTGACGGGCTTCGTGAGGAAGTTCTGCGCGCCGAGCTTCATTGCCTCGACCGCGGTCTCGACCGTCCCGTAGGCGGTGAGGAGGATGCAGACCGTGGCGGGGTGCTTCTCGCGAACCTGACGCAGCAGCGCGAGGCCGTCCTCGCCCGGCATCCGGACGTCGGAGAGCATCACATCGGCCGGGCGCTCGTCGAGCGCCTTGAGCGCCGCCGCCGCGGACTCCGCGAGCACGACGTCGTAGTCGCGCCGCAACGCGCGCCCGAGCCCCTCGCGCGTGTTCTTCTCGTCGTCCACCACGAGGACGACCGGCTTGTTGGCAGGTGTGTCGTTCATGTCCCGAAGTCTACCGCCACCCGCGCCATTTTGTCAACATTCGGTGCGCCAAAGAGTCTCGCTTACTACTTTTTAAAGGGGTCTGTCCCCTTAACAAGTTTGAAAACCGTCTTTTTACTGATTGTTTCGTAGATGTGGTTTTTCGGATGAAAGAACCGGAAACCGGACGGGTGGCGCGACGAAAGGCGTTGTGGTAGACTTGCCGGCATGGAAAGCACGGAACCACGGATCCGCGGGCGGCTGGCGCCGAGTCCGACGGGGGCGCTGCATCTGGGCAACGCACGGTCGTTCCTGCTGGCCTGGCTCTCGGTGCGGTCGCGCGGCGGGTCGATCGTCCTGCGGATCGAGGATCTCGACCACCCGAAGGTGAAGCCCGGCGCCGCCGCGGGGATCTTCGAGGACCTGCGCTGGCTCGGGCTCGACTGGGACGAGGGCCCCGACGTCGGCGGCCCGTGCGGTCCCTACGTCCAGTCGCTGCGCCGCGCACGCTACCGCGAGGCGCTCGCGGCCCTGCGCGCGAAGGGGCTCGCCTATCCGTGCGTCTGCTCGCGGCGCGACGTGGCGGAGGCGCAGTCCGCGCCGCACGGGCGCGATCCGCATTCGCTCGCCTACGACGGGCACTGCCGCGGCCGCTTTGCCTCGTGGGAGGAGGCGTGCGCCGCGCTTCCGCCGGGGCGCCTGCCTGTCTGGCGCTTCCGCGCCGCGCCGGGCGTCTCCGCCTTCGACGACGCCTTCCTCGGCCGCCGCGAGCTCGACCTCGCCGGAGAGCTCGGCGACTTCGCCTTCGCGCGCGACCCCGACGGCGCCGGATACCAGCTCGCGTGCGCGGTCGACGACGCCGCGATGGGCGTCACGGAGGTGCTGCGCGGCGACGACCTCGTCGACGCGACGCACTGCCAGCTCGCGCTCCAGGCCGCGCTCGGCCTCCCGCGGCCTCGCTACGTCCACGTCCCGCTCGTCGTCGCGGAGGACGGCCGCCGCCTCGCCAAGCGCCACGGCGACACGCGCCTCGCGACGCTCCGCGACGCCGGCGTTCCGGCCGCGCGCGTCGTGGGACTGCTCGCGTGGTGGAGCGGGCTGGCGCCGTTCGGCGCCGAATGCGCGCCGGCCGACCTGCTGGCGGACTTCTCCCTCTCCCGAGTCCCCCGCGCCCCCGCCGTCCTCGACGCCCGCGTCCGCGCCATGCTCGGACTTTAGCGCGGTCCGCTACGGTGCCGGAATCTCGACACCCAATTCCTCGAGTTTCGCGCGGGCGAATGCGTCGGGGGTCATCTCGCCGTTTTTGGCCTGGGCGACAATGAGTCCCGGTGGAACCGGAAAGCCCATCTTTTCGGAAAGAACGCGACTCAGTTCCAGGACGGAGGCGGGAATCGCGGCGGGGTCGGAATCCGCCCATCCGTCGTTCGGCAGGGGAATGCCGTCGACGATTTCAAAGACGGCTTCGCGGAAAGGAACGGCGAATCCGATGCCCGCCAGGCCCCAGCGGACGGTCGTCCTCAGGACGATGCGGTCGGCTTCGATTGCATCGCGGCCGACGGGGACGCGGAAGACGAACTCGCCGGGCGGTTCGGGAAGGTATCTGTGCCGAAAATACGACCAGGAAAGCTCCTGCAGGACGGGGAACCAGCCCGGCTGCCCGGCGACCGGGCCGAACGGCGTTTCCGGGAGTACCGTCTCGAAGCCGTTCTCCGTGCGGTTCTCCGCCCGGACGGTCGTCCGGATCGCGCGGGCGCCGGTTCCGTCGGCGAAGGTCTCGACGAGGCCGGTGTAGTTCGTTGCGGCGACCGTCACGACGAGTTCGCCCGCCGACCGGTCGCGCTCGATCCGGCATTCGGGCGGAGAATGGTACTCGTACCCGGATTCTTTCGCGGCGGGGTCGGCGCGAATGCCGCGGAGCCGGACGAGTTTCCCGGTCGGGGCGAACCGCGCGGCGTCGAGGGCGAACCGCAGCGGTGCCCCGCCGGACGGAGGCAGGCGGCGAAAGAGCGCGGAGTCGCGCAGGCCGTCGATCACCGCGCGCGACGGTGCGGCGGGGTCGGGAAGCGGTTCGACGACGCACGCGGGAACGCCCAGTCCATCGACCTCGACAATCCAGTCGCCTCCTCCGTCCGGGGCGCTGACTTCGCAGCGGACCGGCTCTCCGTCGGCGCCGCCCTCGGCCGCAAAGACGGGATCGCCGTCCGGCTCTTCCGGTTCTTCGAAGGGGCAGTCGCGTTCCGAACGGGCGAAGACGAGCCACGTCCCGTCAAGCGGGATTTCGCGCGCCGGTCCGCCTCCGCGCGGAACGGCGCGCAGAACCAGTTCGGCGGCGTCCGAGGCCCGGAGCCCGGCCCGTCCGTCGACCGCGGACACGGCGACTTCGACCGAGTTCGTCCCGGGACCGAGCACGACCCGCGGGACCTCGCCGATGAAGGACACGTCGGAATCGTTGCGGACGTCGATGGTCTGTCCGTTCACGGAAACCGCGGCGATGCCGTGGATCGGGCCGAGGCGGAGTTCGAACCGCTCCGCGCCCGCGAACACGGCTTCGTCCAGTTCGAATCCCCGGAACCATCCGGCTGACTTCCCCGCGCCGTCCGGAAGTTCCGCGTCCGGCGCGAGGGGAAGGACGACCGGCGTCCACGACGGATCCGGCAGCACGGAGAAACCGGACGTGCGCACCAGGACGTTCGTTCCCCAGTTCCACCGCGATTTCGTTTCCGGCCAGAGGACGTGACCCCACACGGAGAACTCGTAATACCGGCGCTCGAGACGGCCGCCAAAGAACGACATTTCCAACCGCTCCCGGAAACCATCCGGACGCGGGACGATCCAGCGTAGCGGCGCTGCGTCCGGTCCGGGAAGAAGAAGATGGTAGAATTCCGGATCGTAGTGTTCCCGATGGAAGCGACCGATTTGGTCTTCCGAGAAAACCACACCGGAAAACACGCCGCCGGACTCGAAGCCTGGATCGGTTTTTGCGTAGACCAAAGTGTTCATGCCGACCGTTCGATACCGCTTGGACCGGTGGACAAACGCGAGGACGGGACGATCGCCGCCGATGCGGACGGATGCGACGAGGTTCGTTCCTTCGACGCGCGCCTCGAGAAGGAGCGGCGGCGGTTCGGGCGCGTCGGGGGCGGGTTTCGGTGCGGCGTGGGGGTGTCGGCGCGCCTTTGCTTCGTCCCGTGGCGGAGGCGCGGGGTCGGACGGCGTCACAGTTCCCTCCGCAAGCCGCGCGACGATTTCGTCCACCGAGCGGCACGCGAGAAGGACGTCGCGCCGGACGACGGACACCGTCGGGACGAGCGGCGCGGAACCGTCCGCCGGCATCGGGATCTCCCAGTCGCAAAGGGGATGGTCGCAGCACGCGATGCCTCCGTCCCCGGACATCGGATCCATCATCCGTAGATAGCCCTCTTCGAGCGGAACACCCGGACCGTCGGGTTCCGCCCGGACGCGAGCCGGGCGGAATTCCGCGTCGCAGAACAGGAAGAGGTCCTCGTCGGACACGTTGACGAGGGTCGCGCGCGCGACGCCTTCGCCCTCCTTCGGCAGCCGGACGTGGATGCAAACGCCCGGAGCTGCGAAGTGGGCGGGATCGGAAAGCCTGCCGTCCGCGGCGACGGTCTCCGCCTCGAAGGGACGGGAGAGGAACAGCCCGCCTTCGTCGCGGAACGAGACCGGAACCCGGACCTCGACGCGCTCCGACGACAAACGTTCGCCCGGCTCCAGGTCGCGGATCGGGAACGTGAGCGGTTCCGCGCCGCCGGGACGGAGGACGCGCTCCCGGACTGAACGGCGCGGCTCCTGCGGTTCGGGCCCGAACGGATGGTTCCGCAACCAGGCGACGGCCTCGGTCTGCCACCAGCGGCGCGTTTCCGCCGTCACGAACGAGCGAAGGAGCGTCTCTCCTTCCGGAGCGTCGGACGTTTCGACCAGAAGCGGAAACGGATTGGGATTGGAAAGGGAAACGAGAAGACCTTCGGAATCGCGCCGGACCGCGCATTCGGGGGGAAGGATCTCCGCCGCGCGAGCGGAAGGGGAACCGGCGTCTCCGCGGCCTTCCAGCCCGCGGATGCGGAGCAGGCCGCCCGTCGGCGCGAGTGTGTCCGCGGAGAACCAAGTCTCCGCGGAAACGTCCGGCCCCGGGAGGCGCAGCATCCATTCCGCGTCGCCGGGAAGGGCGTCGAGGCGGACGAGTTCCGCGCGCGACGGCGCAGCGGGGTCGTCGAGCGGGACGACGTCGAAGGCCGGACGGCCGCTTGCGTCCGCGACGAGGAGCGCGACCGCGGCCGGCTCCCGCTCCTTCTCCGCCCGCCACCACGCCTCCAGCGCGCGGGCGGCGGGATTGTCCGGCGACGGCTTCGGCGGCGACGGCACCAGGTTCGGGTTCGGCTCGCCCAGGAACGGATTGGGCGGATCGTCCTCCCCAGTCGCGCCGTCGCCGGCGTCCGTGACGGATTCGAGAACCACCGGCTCCTTCGTGGCGGGGTCTTCCCCCCACGCCGGCGCGGCGGCGAGGACAAGGAGGACAAGAAGAAAGGGGAGGCGTTTCATCGCGAGAGATTCCGGGGGATGGACGGAGGATTCCACCCCGTTATACGATTCTCGCGGGGCGGTTTCTTAGGGCGTTCCGATTTTGGGGCACGAACGCAGCGCTGGGCGACGGCCGATGCGCGGCGGACGGAGGCGCGTATGCGCCCCGTTCGCCGCGCGAAGCCGCAATTACACGCGCAGCGGCATGATGACGTAGAGGAACGTCGTGTCGTCCTTGATGAGGCCGGGGGACGAGGAGTTGTTCAGCTCGATCGTCACCTCGTCGCTCGTCAGGTTGCGCAGCGGCTCCAGGACGTATTCCGGGTTGAAGATCGTCGTGAGCGCCGGGCCGTCGTACTTCACGGTCACGGTGTCCGTCGCTTCGTCCACGTCCGGCGCGGTGACCTGGACGGTGAGCAGGTTGTTCTCGAAGACGAGCCGCATCGCGTTCGTGGTCGGCGTCGTGGAGACGTTGATGCGGCGCAGTGTCGCGATGAGCTCCTCGCGGTTCACGCGGATCTTGTTGTCGCAGTCGCTGAAGACCACCTGCTTGTAGTTCGGGTAGACGCCGTTGAGCAGCTTCGAGCTGAAGAACATCTCGCCGAACTCGAAGATGACCTGCGTGTCCTTGAGCGTCACCTTGAGCGGACCCTCGTCGCCGAGCGAGCGGAGCAGCTCCGCGACGGTACGCGGGGCAAGGACGACGTCCTTGGCGTTCTCCGGCGGAAACTCCGCCTCGGCCCAGCACAGCGCCAGGCGGCGGCCGTCGGTCGCGACGCAGGTGAGGCGCCCTTCGGCGAACGAGAGCAGCAGGCCCGTGAGCACCGGGCGCGCGGCGTCGTCCGTCGCGGCAGCGTAGGAGGTCTTGCGGAGCATCTCCTTCACGACGCCCTGGTCGAGCTGGAACGAGAGCCCGTCCTCCGCCGTCGGGATCTTCGGGAACTCGCGCGCGGCGATGCCCGTGATCTTGGAGCGGTAGGAGCCGCACGTCATGCGGACGGCGTCGGCCTGCTTCGGGTCGGAGGCGATCTCGACGATCTGGTCGGAGAGCTCGCGGACGATCGACGTGAGGCGCTTCACCGGGAGCGTGATCTCGCCCGGCTCGAGCACCTCGGCCTTGCACGTGTAGCGCTTCGTGATCGTGAAGTCCGTCGTCGTGAACGACAGGTTCTCCCCCTCGGCCGAGACGAGGACGTTGGAGAGCACCGGCAGCGTGACGCGCGCCCCGACGACGCCTTGCACGGCGTTGAGGGCCTCGAGCAGGTTCGACTTGTGGAGCTTGAACTTCATGGCTTGTTCACACGGCTCTTCTGGAAGAGTCTCTTTTGTGTTGTTGAAAAGGAGTCGTAGCAGAGGGACGGAGGACTGTCGAAGACCTGCCTATCTCGTTGAAAGAAGGAGAGTTGTGCTGTCGACAACATGTTCGGATCGGTTCGATGTTCGGTCGGTTCGCGGCGGGTTGTCGACAGGGGCGGCCGGGATCGACAGGTTGCGAACCGTTTGTTCCGGCTTGTCGACAGGGTTTTCGACACCCGCCGCGCCGCCTTCCCGCGTGGCTCTCAACGGCGCGCTATGATGCCCGAATCCCCACCCGATGTCAAGCACGGAATCGCGCGCGCGA
>CAMNDA010000366.1 GCA_946534745.1 uncultured Verrucomicrobiota bacterium
CGTGAAGAAATTCGGATTAGGGCGGAAACCGCGAAGGATGCGGCGGAGATGGCCATGCAGTTCCCCATGGATTGCTGGGAAGACAAATTTGAGATTACCGTCGAGGCCGCTGACGACAAGGCGGACCGAGGCGGAGAGACCCTCAAACTCCCGACCATCCCGACCACCGAAACCATGCAACCCTTCAAAATCGGCTACCTCCCCCTGTCCAAGGTCAACTGGACGAACGACACCCTCGAAGCGGCGCGCGCCGACGCGATCGCGTTCCTCAAGACGCTCCCCGGCGTCGAAGTCCTCGCGCCCGACCACATGCTCGCGCTCGAAGGCGAGGCGATCGAGGTCCTCGACGCGTGGGAGAAGGATCGCCCCGACCTGATCGTGGCGCACTTCCTCACGTTCTCGCTCGGCGTCGTGCCGCCGATGTTCGCGCAGCGCCTCAAGGTGCCGATCCTGCTCTGGTCGCAGCCGGAGCCCGACCCCAAGGGCGGGCGCCTGCAGAACAACTCGTTCTGCGCGGCGAACATGAACGCGCACCACATGTGGCGGCTCGGCATCCCCTACTTCTACGTCCACGCCCAGGCCGGGACGAAGGAGGCCGAGGAGAGCCTCATGAAGCAGATCCGCGTCGCGCAGGCCATGAAGGCGCTCGGCCGCATGCGCATCGGCCTCATCGGCGGACGCGTCCCCGGCTTCTTCACGAGCTGCGTGGACGAGATGATGCTCCGCCGCACGCTCGGCCCCGAGGTGAAGATCATTACCGAGCACGAGCTCTTCACCGTGGCGAAGAACCTCACCCCCGAGGAGGTCGCCAAGGGAATGGCCCTCATCGACGGCGACCTGGCGACGCCGCCCGCGGACGCCCCGCGCGGCGACCAGAAGGAGAAGTCCGCCCGCCTCGTCGCGGCCGTGATGAAGCTCAAGGAGAAGTTCTTCGTCGACACCTTCGCCATGCGCTGCTGGCCGGAGGTGATTCTCGACGAGTTCTACGGCATCGCCGTCTGCTCGACGCTCGGCCACCTCACCAACCACGGCTACCTCACGGCCTGCGAGGGCGACGTCTACGGCGCGGTGATGATGCGCATCGGGCAGATCCTCTCGGGCGAGCTGCCGTTCTTCTGCGACCTGATCATCTGCGAAGGCGACCACGGCACGGTGTGGCACTGCGGCGCCGCGCCCTGCAGCCTCTGCAAGCCCGGCTTCCGGCCCGAGCTGCACTGCTCGGCCACGGTCGAGGGCGGCGGCGTCAAGGGCTGCACCGGCGAGTTCCCGCTCAAGCCCGGCCGCGTCACGCTCGCGCGCCTCGGCGAGAAGCGCGACGGCACCGGCTTCCGCATGCTCGTCTGCCCCGGCACCGGTCTCGACACCGACCTCTTCGTGCGCGGCACGCCGCTCGACGTCCGTTTCGACGCCGGCTGCGAGGCCGTCCGCCGCGAGGTCATGGAGAACGGCTGGGAGCACCACTACGCCCTCATGTACGGCGACCGCACGGAAGAGCTCACCGCGCTCTGCCGCAACCTCAACATCGAAATGCATCTGGTGAAATAACTTTCAACTTTTCAACTTTTCAACCTTTCAACCTTTCAACCGTTCAACGATGAACCTCCGCATCCCCCTCGCGCCCGCCCAGGGCTACAACAAGATCTTCGACGTCGGCGAATTCGGCATGAAGCTCACGCGCTTCGGCCTCCTGAAGCTCGCCAAGGGCACTTCCTACGACGGCGACACCGGCGACACCGAGCTCGCGCTCGTCCTCCTCGGCGGCAACTTCGCCGCCGCGGGCGACGGCTGGGCCTTCGAGGTCCGCGACGGCCGCGCCAGCCCCTTCTCCGGCAAGCCCCACTGCCTCTACCTGCCCCGCCGCACGAAGTTCTCGGTCACGGCGCTCTCCGACGCGGAGCTCGCGTGGAACGAGTCGCCCGCGACGCGCGACACCGCGCGCCCGACGCTCATCCGCCCCGAG
Organism: uncultured Verrucomicrobiota bacterium; assembly: GCA_946534745.1. Lineage (GTDB taxonomy): Bacteria > Verrucomicrobiota > Kiritimatiellia > RFP12 > UBA3636 > UBA3636. The sequence goes on from CAMNDA010000366.1 coordinate 1,961, forward strand.
GACACGCGCCACATCGCGCTCGGCAAGGACAACTGGACCCGCACGTCCGAGATCATCCTCGACGAAAAGTTCGACTCCGAGCACTTCTACATCGGCGAAGGAATGATTCCGAGCGGCAACTGGTCCGGCTGGCCGGCCCACCGCCACGACGTCAACGACCCGCCGCGCGAGCTCGACATGGAGGAGACCTACTTCTACCTCTTCGATCCGCCGCAGGGCTTCGGCTTCCAGTCGGTCTACCAGCCCGACGGCTCGCTCAACGAGGCCTACCGCGTCCAGAACTACGACACCGTCGCCATCGCGCAGGGCTACCACCCGCTCTGCGGCGCCCCCGGCTACTCGATGTACTACCTCTGGACCATGGCCGGCGCCCAGGGCCGCGGACTCGTCTCGTCCTTCGACCCCGCCCACGCCTGGACGCGTTCCCGCTAGCCACGGAACAACACGGAACGACACGGAACCTGCCGGCCTCCGCACCTGCCAAGCCCGAAAGCGTCCGATCCAGCCACGGAACAACACGGAACGACACGGAACCTTGTTTTGGTTGAAATGAACGAGATTCGTCAAGACGAAGAGACGTTTGTGATCCGCGGAGCCGTTTTCGAAGTGTACAAGCACTTGCGGAACGGGTATCTGGAGGCGGTCTACCAGGAAGCGCTGTCGCTCGAATTCGCTGAACGGGGCATTCCCTTCCAAGCGCAGCCTATGCTGCGCATCCAATACAAGGACCATTTGCTGGAGCAGTTCTACAAACCGGACTTCGTCTGCTACGGAAAGGTCGTCGTGGAGTTGAAAGCGGTCCGCTATCTTCCCGACGAAGCGACCGCGCAGTTGCTCAACTACCTGGCGACGACGAAAATGCCCGTCGGACTTCTCGTCAACTTCGGCAGGCCGGACGGCGTTGAAATCAAGAGGTTCGTGCGATGAACGGCAAGTCCCGTGAAGCTCCGCGCCGTTCCGTGGCAAAGGAACCCGAAACACCCGGAGCCAAGCAGAGCACCGCGGAGACCGGAACCCTCAGAAAGTTCCGTGTAGTTCCGTGTAGTTCCGTGGCAAAGGGAACCGCACTGTTGTTGGGGGTGGACTTCGGAACCGGCGGGTGCAAGGTCACCGCCATCTCGGCGGAGGACGGCGCGCTCGCCGGCGAGGCGTCGGTCGAATAC
>CAMNDA010000367.1 GCA_946534745.1 uncultured Verrucomicrobiota bacterium
CGACGCCCGCGCCGAGGACGTAGCCCGCCGGGACGGGGACGCCGGCGCGCTCGAAGACGGCGCGCGAGAGCGTCTTGTCGAAGCTGACGCGCGAGCTCTCGACGCCGCTCCCGGTGTAGGGCACGCCGCGCGCCTCGAGCTCGGCCTGCACGCCGCCGTCCTCGCCGTAGGCGCCGTGCAGCGCGAGGAACGCGGCCTCGGCGCCGGCGGGGAGGTCGAAGCGGTTCCGCTCGTCGAGGACGACGGGCTCGGCGTCGTAGCCGGCCTCGCGCAGCGCGGCGAGCGCGGCCCGGCCGGAGACGAGCGAGATCTCGCGCTCGGTGGATCCGCCGCCCATCAGGACGGCGACATGGTGGAAATGGTGCTTCATGGCGGAATCCATTCTAGCAGAGCCCCGCCCGTCCGGCAAACGGCCGCCGCGGGCTAGACGTCCTCGAAGAGCTGGCCCTTCGCGGGGATGTCGACGCGCTTGATGCCGAGCGAGAGCAGGTTCTCGCGGTGCGCCTCGCAGTACTTCTCCTCGCCGTGGACGCAGAACGCGCGGCGGACGGACCGGCCGAGCGACCGGGCGTATTCCGTGAGTCCGGTGCGGTCCGCGTGGGCGGAGAGGCCGTTGATCGTGAAGACCGTTGCGCGCAGCGGGTACATCTCGCCGTAGATCTTCACCTCGGTCGCGCCGTCGACGATGCGCCGGCCGAGCGTCCCCTCGGCCTGGAAGCCGGTGAAGAGCACGAGGTTCAGCGGGTCGCCGACGGTGTTCTTGAGGTGGTGCAGGATGCGGCCGCCCTCGCACATGCCGGAGGCGGAGAGGATGATCATCGGGCCGGGCTTGCTGTTGAGGGCCATCGACTCCTCGACCGTCTGGATGAAGCGCAGGCCCGGGAACGAGAACGGGTCCTCGCCGCGCTCGAGCATCGTGCGGATGCGGTCGTTGAAGCACTCCGGGTGGCGCTTGTGGATCTCGGTCGACTTGGCGGAGAGCGGGCTGTCGACGTAGACCGGGACCTGCGGGACGGCGCCCGAGGCGAAGAGGCCGTCGAGGAAGCGCAGGATCTGCTGCGTGCGCCCGACGGAGAACGCGGGGACGACGAGCTTGCTGTGGTGCTGCGCGATGAAGGTGACGTAGTCCTTGAGGCGCCCGCGGACGTTCTCGTCGGCCGGGTGGTCGCGGTCGCCGTAGGTGCTCTCGGTGATGAGCGCGTCGACGCCCTCGACCGGCTCCGGCGGTCGCAGGAGCGGCTTCTCGCCGCTCCGGCCGAGGTCGCCCGTGTAGAGCAGGCGCCGCGGCTTGCCCCACTTGAGGTAGTCGAGCGTGACGGACGCCGAGCCGAGGATGTGGCCGGCGTCGCGGAAGGTGAGGCGGAGCCCCGGGACGATCTCGCGCGTCTCGCCGTACTCGAGCGTGCGGAAGAGCGCCATCGCGTTCTCGACGTCCGGGATGTCGTAGAGCAGCTCGAAGGGCGTCTTGCGCTGCTCGCGGCGCTTCTTGTTGACGTATTCCACGTCCTTGGCCTGGAGGTAGGCGCTGTCGCGCAGCATCGCGTCGCACAGGTCGCGCGTGGCGGGCGTGGCGTAGATCGGCCCGCGGTAGCCGGCCTTCACGAACGCGGGGATGCGGCCGCTGTGGTCGATGTGGGCGTGGGAGAGGACGATGGCGTCGATCTCCTTCGCGGGGAACGGCATCGCGCGGTTCGCCTCGAACGCCTCCTTGCGGTGGCCCTGCAGGAGGCCGCAGTCGAGGAGGACGCGATGTCCGTCGTATTCGACGCAATGGAGGGATCCGGTGGTGGTGCGCGCGGCGCCGAGGAAGCGGAGGTTGAGCATGGGCGGGTGGCCTTTCGTTCGGTTGCGTACAGTATACGCCCGCCCGCGCTTCGCGCGCAAGCGCGAAAACGCGCGCCCTTGCGGCGGAGGGGGCGGGCGTGGTAGACTGCGGACCCGGCGCCGCGCCCGTAGCTCAGTCGGTCAGAGCAGGGGACTCATAATCCCTTCGTCGCAGGTTCAAGTCCTGCCGGGCGCACCAGCCACCTTCCGCTCGAAGATAGACGGGTCTAATAATTTTTGCCTTGCCTTACTCGCGCGGCGGATGGTAGTCTCGCCGCATCCGGACGCGACCCGTTCCGGGCCCACCGCCCAAGCCACGCCGGACCATGCTCGAACGAGGAAAACACCATGCCCAGAAAGATTGATACGGAAGTTTGCGTCGGCTGCGGCGCCTGCAAGGACACCTGCCCCGTGGAGGCCATCTCCCAGGACGGCGACAAGTGCAAGGTCGATCCCGCGACCTGCGTCGACTGCGGCGCGTGCGAGGGGGCCTGCCCCACCGGCGCCATCAAGGGCGAGTAGAGTCCCGCGCGGTCCGCGCGAAAAGGAGGCGGGGATGCGGCTGGAGCCGCCTCCCCGCCCTCGTTTTCGCCGGCGCCCGCGCTCGCGGGCCGGCCCCGCGCGGACTAGAACCGGCGGGTCGCCGAGAACGCGAGGCAGTGGCCGTCGGCGTTCTGGTACCTGCCGTCGTAGACGCCGTTCCTCACGCGCGCGTGGACGCGGTAGTCCTCAACGTACTCGTAGAAGTAGGAGCCCTCGAACGCCCAGTCCTCGCCGCTCCAGCCGAGGCCGAGCGCGAAGATGCCGCGGTTGTCGCCCGGGACGAGGTAGTCGGCGTAGGCGCCGTTGATCGGCGACTGGTCCCAGGTGTAGCCGCAGCGCGCGGTCCAGTGCTCGTCGAGCGCGTAGTCGGCGCCGACGCTGGCGCGCCACGCGTCGTGCCACTTCTTCTGGCTCGCCAGCTCGCTCCGGCCGGGGAGCATCTCGCCGTCGAGCTTGATGAGCAGGTCGTCGTAGAGGTGCCACGTCGTGAACGTGAGGCCGCCCGAGAGCGCGAGGCGCTCGGTCGCCTGCCACGTGAGGCCGGCCATGAGCTTGTCGGGGTTGTAGTTGCGGGCGCGGAACGGCATGTCCCGGAACGCGCCGGGGGCCATCGCGGCGACGGCCGGCGGCTTGTCCCACTTCGCGTCGCCGCGGACCTTGAACTGGATGCGGCTGTGGTAGGCGGCGCCGAAGGTGAGGTCGTCCGTGATGCGCCAGCTCAGGCCGAGGTCGAGCGCGGGGCGGATGTCGTCGCCGTGCAGGTCCTGGTCGATGTCGTAGGGCGACCAGGCCGGGTCGTTGTAGCTGCGCAGGCCGTACATGCCGGCGGCGTCGAGGCGCTGCGCCAGCTCGATGTCGAAGTAGCGGATCGAGAGGCCGGCCGCCAGCGAGAGGCGGTCGCTCACCCTCCACGCCAGCTGCGGCGCGAAGTCCATCGAGAGGATCTCGGCCTTGTAGTTGCCGTAGCGGCCCGCCCAAGTGCGCGGGAAGTTGGCGCCGAGGCCGTAGCGGGTGAAGGCGCCGAAGCCGAACCAGAGCGAGTCGTTCAGCTGGTGCGTCACGTAGGCGCTCGGAAGCGTCCAGACCTTGCGGTGGGCCTTGCCGACGAGGCGCTCGCCGGTGTAGGGGTTCACGGCGAGCACCTCGGCCTCGGGCCGGATGCACGAGAGGCCGAGCTCGACCTGCGTGCCGGGCAGCGCCGTGATCGCGGCGGGGTTGAAGTAGAGCGCGCCGGGCTCGGTCGCGCCCGCGCCGGACATGAGCGAGGCGGGGTTCACGTTGCCGCGGGCGGAGCCCTCCTCGAGGGCGAAGCCGGCGGCCGTGGCGGGGGAGGGGAGGAGCGCCGCGAAGGCGACGGCGGTCAGGGCGGAGAGGAGCGCGCCGGAGCGCGCGGCCAGTTTGCTTTCCATGTGTTCGGTTCGGATTGGTGGATGGAACGGAAGTGCGGAAACGACGGGGGGATTCTAGCACGATTCCCCCGAAATTCCAGAACGAATTGCCGCCGGCCGCGGGACGACGGCGTAGACGCGGTCGCCGGGGCGGACGGGCGACGGGCGCGGGACGGTGCACCAGTCGCCCTTGCGCGCCTCGTCCCAGACCTCGTCGTCGTGGCGGATCGAGCCGACGCGGAAGGTCGCGTCGCCCGTCCGCGGCCCCTGTATGCAGAGCGTGTCTCCGACGCGGAACGCGCGGTCCTGCACGCGGATCTGCGCCATGCCGGCGCGGGGCCAGTCGCGCTCGACGACGCCGACGTGGCGCTTCACGAGGCGGGCGAGGTTCTCGTCATTGTCCGTGAACTGCTTCGCGCCGGGTCGCCCGTGGAAGAGCCCTTCGCCGAAGCGGCGGTGGTAGACCGCGGCGCAGCGTTCGACGAGCGGCGCGGCGAGCTCCGGCGTGAAGCGCCCCGCGAGGACGGCGTCGAGCGCCTCGCGGTAGGCGGAGACGACGACGCGGACGTATTCGGCGGGACGCCCGCGCCCTTCGATCTTGAGCGACGCCGCGCCCGCGGCGACGATGCGGTCGAGGAACGGCAGCGAGCAGAGGTCGCGCGCGGAGAAGATCGTGTGCGCGCCGACGGAGAACTCCGCCGACGCGCGTTCCGAACCGGGCGCGGGGACCTCGCGGGCGAGGACGTAGGGCCGGCGGCACGGCTGCTGGCACTCGCCGCGCGAGGCGGAGGCGCCGTAGGCCTGGTGCGAGAGGAAGCAGCGGCCGGACTCCGCCACGCACTGCGCGCCGTGGACGAAGACCTCGATCTCGACGCCGAGCGCGCGCATCTCCTTCGCGATGCCCGCGACCTCGCGCATCGAGCACTCGCGCGCGAGGACGATCCG
>CAMNDA010000368.1 GCA_946534745.1 uncultured Verrucomicrobiota bacterium
CCTTCCCCCTGACCGGGCTCGCCGCCGGGACGGAGTACGCCGTCCGCGTCGTCGCGACCGGCTCCAACGGCCTCTCCTCCACCGACGAGTCAGCCACCTTCGCGACCCCGGCCGCGCAGCCGCCCTCCGGCGCCGTCGCCGTCGGCTCGCCCGACTACACGTCCAACAGCGCGACCGTGGCGGTCTCCTCGCTCGGCGACGACGCGACGTCCGTCTCGATCGTCCTCGAGTACTCCACGGCCCCGGACTTCTCGTCCAAGCAGACCGTCTCCCTCGGGACGCTCTCCGCCGTCGGTTCGAAGAACGCGAACCTGACCGGTTTGGCGCAGGGGACGACCTACTACGTCCGCGCGGTCCTGACCGGCAGTCCGTCCGGCGCGGCCTTCACGACGCCCTCCGTCGCGTTCCGCACGCTGGAGCCGTCCGCGCCCGCCATCGGCGCCGTGACCGTCTCCGCGACGCCGACGTCCGCGACCGTCTCCGTCCCCGTGACGGACATCGGCCCGGGCAGCACGAGCGCCACGGTGAAGGTCGTCGTGAACGGCGTAACGAAGACGAAGACTCTCACCGCCGCCGGGACGGCGACGTTCACCTTCAACGGCCTCGTGCCCGAGTCCGACTACACGGCGGCCGTCACGGCGACCGGATCGAACGGAATGGCCTCGACCGCGTCGAAGGCGTTCCAGACGCCGGAGGCGGACTCCACCGCGTGGTTCGACGTGAAGTGGTCGTCGCAAGGGTGGGGGAGCGGCGCCGCGTGGCGCACCTCCGCCGGCGAAAACGCCGCGGGCGGCGCGTGGTCGGTTCCGTCCGGCGACGCCTCGTCGCGTAGCGGATCGCTGCTCGCCCTCGGCCTGCCCGAGGGCGGCGTCCTGCGGTTCACGGCCAAGTCGCCGAGCGCGTCGAAGGCGACCGTGAAGGTCCAGGGCGCCTTCACGCCCGAGCTCGCCGCCCTGCCGCCCGACGCCCCGTCCGGCGCCATCGCGGGCCTCTGCTTCGCGAAGGGCGGCTACAGGGGCTGGAACGGATCGGCATGGGTCGCGCTCTCGGGAGCGACGCCGGCCGCGGCGTCCACCGCGTGGGTCGCGACGTTCGACTATTCGCAGTCGAAGCCGCGCGTGCGCTACGCCGTCGGCGGAACGGTCCTCACGGCGTCCGGCTCCGAGTGGATCCCGCTCGCGACCTCGCAGAGCTACGTGACCGGCGTCGGCTTCACCGGCCCGGGCTCGGTCGGCGACTTCAAGGCGAGCTACACGGGCGGCGGCTTCGTCGCGCCCGTGCTCTCGACGCTCGAGGACGGCGGGCACGTCCCGCTCTCCTTCGGAAAGGACTCGTCGAACAACCCGACCTTCGAGATCACGGTCCGGAACGCGGTCTCGGGCGCGTGGTACACCGTCTACGCCGCCGACTCGGTGAACGGGACCTACAGGGCTGTCACGTCCGTGAAGGCGACCGCGGCCGGCCTCAAGACGCTCTCGATCCCGGCGCCCGCCTCCAAGCCCACGCGCTTCGTCCGCATCGGCGTCTCCGACGCGCAGGTTTCCGCCGGCACCTCGCTCTAGCCCCCGCATCCTTGCGACCATGAAAAGAATCCTTCCCTGCCTCCTCCTCCTCGCCGCCGGCGCCGTCCGCGCAGGCCTCGTCTCGCAGTTCACCTTCGCCCGCGACAACCTTCTCGAAGCCAAGGTCGGCGCGAACGCGAAGGAGGTGAACGGGCGGAACTCCTCCACGCTGTCCGACGCCGCCGCGAACCTGACGCGCGTCGAGGACGCGGCCGTCCTCGGCGACCGGACGGGGGTCGTGGCGGTTCCCTCGTCGACGGGCATCGCCGTCCCGAACCCCGGCCTCGCAGGAACGTGGACGATGGTCCTGCACTACTACGCGCCCGTATCCGCGACCTGGCGGTGCTTCTTCACGCGGAGCCAGAACAACACGGCGGACGGGTCGCTCTTCATCCGGAGCAACACCCAAGCCGGGCAGGGCGGCTACACGGCCGTCGGGGACGTCGTCGGCGCATGGCACCAGGTCGTCGTCTCGCATTCGTCCGCCGGGGCGGAGGTCTGGCACGACGCGACGAAGCTCAACGGGTCCTGGGGCTGGAGCCTTTCCGGCCTCGACTGGATCTACTTCTCGCTCGACAACGACGGCGAGGACGCCCTGACGTACTACGACGAAATCCGCCTCTACGACGAATCGAGGCCGGCCGACCTCTTCCCGGACGGCGCCGCGGCGCCCGTCGCGATCGAGACCGACCGCGACGAACCGGACGGCACCGCGCCCGCCGTGTTCTTCTTCTAGCCCGACCGTATCCCGGCGGGAACCACAGCCGGCCCTCCGCTCCTCCATGAAAAGACTGCTGTCCCTCTTTCTTCTTCTCCCGCTTTTCGCCTCCGCCGCGCCGTTCGCGGAGTGGCTCCAGGTCCCGGTCCCCGGCGGCGGCACCGTCTCCATCTGGGGCGAGGGCGACGAGTACGACGCCTACTTCGAGACGGCGGACGGCCACGCGCTCCGCGTGAACGGCGCGGCCGGGCGCTACGAGTACGTGACGCTCGACGAGAGGACGGAAGCCTACGTCGGCACCGGCGTCTTCCTCGGCGACGAGGCCGGGAACGAGGCGCTGCTCGCGTCCATCCCGCTCCATCTGCGCGACGAGTCCGAGGCGCATGCGGCCGCGGTGCAGGCGAAGATCGACGCCCTCGAGGAGGAGCTGCACATCCGGAAGAACTGGGAGGAGGTCCAGGCGGCCACCGAACGGCGCCGCGAACTCGAGGCGCTGATGGAGGCCGGCGAGTACGACGGGCCGCTTCCCACGTCCGTCACGGTCGGGAGCATCGTCGGCGTGACGCTGCTCGTCGACTTCCCGGTCACCAACGGCGCCGGGCAGGTGACGGGCACGCTCTTCGCGAAGTCGAGCCCGCTCGTCACGCCCGACGTCGTCAAGGCCTGGTTCAACCAGGAGGAGGTGTTCTCCGGCGGCGGCTATTCCGTCCGGAAGTTCTACGCGATCTCGTCCGGCGGGCAGCTGGACTACACGAACGTCGTCGTCGGTCCCGTCTGCGTCCCGCATCCGCGCGAATACTACGACAAGTCGAACACGAGCTGCGGCACGTGCGGGCGGAACATGATCCGGGACGCCCTCTCGGTCCTCGTCGCCTCCCCGGACTACCAGTCGGTCTGGCTCCCGCTCATCCGGAGGGCCACGACCGGGTATTCGGGCGGCGGCGCGAAGGCGTTCAACGTCATCTTCGCGGGCCCCACCGCGAGCACGTGGGACTACGGCCTCTGGGCCCACAAGTCGTCGGTCTCCGCGTCGGACATCCTCAAGTGGACGAACGACCAGGGCAATTCCTGCTATTTCTCCACCTACAACATCGTCCCCGCGAACAACTCCACCTCCCCGAGCACGACGCTGCACCACGAGAACGGGCACATGATCTGCGGGTTCCCCGACCTCTACCACTACAACAACAAGACCTACGGCGTCGGCAACGTCTCGATGATGTGCCACCACACGTGGTGCGATGTCGACCCCTACCTGCGCGAGGGGGCGGGCTGGTACACCCCGAAGACGCTGCCGTCGAGCGGCTGGGTGACGGTGACGACCGACCGCGACGACGTCTACCGCTTCACGAACGCGAGCCGGACGTCCGAGCGATTCTACATCCAGAACCGGCCGAACACGGGCCTCGACAAGGGCCTCTCCAACCGCGGCATCCTGATCTACCGAGCCAACGCCTCGCGCTCGAACACGTATGCCTCGAAGCTCTCCTCCTACAATTCCGGGCACGCCTCCACCAACCGCTACGACAACGAGCTCTCGCTCGAGCAGGCCGACGGGAAGTACGACCTGGAGCGGCGGTCCGGCTGGGGGTCCTCGGTCGAGGCCAACGACTACTGGTTCGACGGCAACACGGCCCCCCTCTACGCGGACGTGTTCGACAACGACTCGGCCGCCTGCTCCCGCTGGTACGACGGCACCTCCTCCGGTCTGAAGCTCTCGCACTTCTCCAAGATCGGAGACACGATGCGATTCCTCGTCGGCGACCCCGCCCAATGCCGCGATCCCGTCGCCTGGATCGACTTCGCGGGCCGGACCCTCACGAGCGTTTCGTTCCGGACGAAGGTCGAGAGCTTCGGCCTCGGCTCGTCGTCGGTCTCCGTCGTGGCGGAGTTCGGTTCGGACGCGGCCTTCTCGTCCGTGGTCTCGACGCGCTCGCTCGGGACGGTCTCCACGCTGAACCAGACGCAGACGTGGACGGTCGGCGATCTCGCGCGCGGGACGAAGTGGTACATCCGCCTCAAGCTCGCCAATTCGAACGGACGGCAGCTCTCGGAAGCCGTCGGCCTCTACGAGCCGCTCTCGCCCGACGTCCTCTACGTGAAGAAGGGCGGCGCCGGCGCGCGGGACGGCTCCTCCTGGGCGAACGCCTTCCCGGACATCTCCGACGCGCTCGACGCCATGGCGGCGGAGGCCCCGATCTTCGCCGGCGTGAAGCAAGAGGCCTGGGTCGCCGCCGGCACCTACGTCCCCGACCAGTCCGCCCCGCAGAAGTTCTACGTCTCCGGGCAGGGCTACGCCGTCTATGGTGGCTTCGCCGGGAACGAGACCTCGCGCGACCAGCGCGACTGGATCGCGAACCCGACGATCCTCTCCGGCGAGGTCGGCGATCCGAACGATCCGACGGACAACCTCCGCACGGTCCTCGTCGGGACGGCGGGCTCCGAGGAGAACGTCGCGTCCCTGTGGGACGGCTTCGTCGTCCGGGACACGTTCTGCGGCTCCATGAGCGAAACCTACGGGGCGGTCCGCGGGGGGGTCTCCGGCTACTCGGAGTATACGTGGACCAACGCGCTCACGCTCTCCCACTTCCTCTTCACGGCCAACGTCTCGACCGGGCAGCCCCCGCCCGTGGCCCACGGCCCCGTCATCATCCGCGATTCGGTGCTGACCGGGAACTCCTCCACCTACAGCCCGTCGTCGACCTGGGCCGACCCCGGGTGCATCGCGCGCTACGCGTGGTTCCAGAACTGCACCATCGCGGGCAACTCGACGCTCGGCGTCGTGCTCTTCCGGTGCCGCCTCGACAACTCGATCGTCTGGGGCAACTCGTTCACCAAGGACCGGTCGCTCTACTGGTACGGGAACGAGACGGGCAACACGTCTCCGCTCCTCTACTGGTTCGACGGATACGGGTCGGACCGGTACATCGCCCAGACGCCGCTCCCGCCGAAGACGATCGGAACGCTCTGGACGTCCGATCCCTCCTTCGTCGCCGACGCCGACAATCCCGACTTCGAATGGGCCCTCGGCGCCGCCTCGCCCGCGATCGACGCCGGGAACACGCCGGGCTGGATGACGGACGACTCCCTCGACTACCTCGGGCGCCCGCGCGTTTCGGGGGCGGCCCCCGACCTCGGCGCGGTCGAATACGTCGACCAGGGGCCCACCGCGCCGCGGTTCTCGTCCGTCGCGCTCGGCGAGGTCACCTACCGGTCCGTCGCGGTCGCCGCGACGCTGCGCACGCTCGGCAACCAGTCGACCTCCGCCTCGCTCGTCGCGCAGGTCTCGCCGAACGCGAGCTTCTCGACGATCGTCGCGACGGGGACGGCCGTCTCCGCCACCGAGACGAAGGTCGCCTACACGGTCTCCGCCGCGGGGCTCTCGGACGGGACGACCTACTACGTCCGCGTCAAGGCGACCGGGTCGAACGGCCTATCCGAGTTCAGCGAGGCGCTCTCCTTCACCACCGCCGACCGGGCGATCCCGTCCGGCTCCGCGACCCTCGGGACGCCGACGCTCGACACGCTGCCCGTCTCCTGGCGCCTCACCAACGTCGGCTACGGCAACTCGTCCGCCACCGTCACGATCCTCTACGGCACGACGTCCGCCTGCACCCAGTCGAAGGTCGTCGGGACCTACACCGCCGAGACGAGCGGCACCGCCATGCTGACCGGCCTCTCCCCGAACGCGACCTACTACGTAAGGATCAAGGTCGTCGCGTCGCCGAGCAACAAGAGCTTCACGTCCGATCCGGCCGTCTCCGCGAAGACGCGCGACTACGGCAGCCCCGCCGTCTCCGCGACGGCCGGCTCCGCCTCGCAGTACGCCGCGACGTTCACGTGGACGCTTTCGGACCTCGGGTACGGCGCATCGTCCGCCGCGGTCTACGTCGACGTGTCGAAGAGCTCCTCGTTCCCGTCCGGCTCCACGACGACCTCGACGCTCGCCGCGGACGCGACGTCGACCGGTTCCGCGCGCCCGGGCGCCGTGTCCGGCCTCGACCCCGAGACGACCTACTACGTCCGCGTCCGCGCCGTGAACGACGGCGGCAAGACCGGGACGTCCGCCACGATGACCTTCGCGACGAAGGCCGTCGGGACGCCCGCCGCGGCGGTGTCCGTGACGGAGCGCCTCCAGCGCGGCGCCACGCTGCGCATCGTCGTCACCGACCTCGGCGAGACGGCCAACTCCGCCACGGTCTACGTCGACTACGGCACCACGACCTCCTACGGCACGACGAAGACGGCCGGAACGATCTCCGAGGCCGGCACGCTCGACTGCCAGATCACGGAGCTCGAGTCCGAGACGGACTACTGCGTCCGCGTCCGTGTCGTGAACAACGGCGGAAAGACCGGCTCCGCGACGACGACCTTCAAGACGCTCGAGCCGAACGACCCGGCCTTCACGCTCTCCGTCTCGCCCTCCTACACATCCGCCTCCTTCACCGCGAACATCACGCGCATCGGCGAGGGCGCCTCGTCCGCCGCGGGCTACGTCCGCTGGGGCGCCTCCTCCGCGATATCGCCCGAGCTCGGCCGCATCCCGTTCGGCCGGGTCGCGTCCGTCCCCGCGGAGGTCTCCGTCGCCGCGACCGGACTCTCCGCCGGAACGACCTACTACTACGAGGCCGTGATCACCAACAACATCACCGGCCGCAAGGCCGAGCCGGGATCCTTCTCGACGCAGGCCGCCGGAGACCTGGAGATCGGAACGGGCTACTACGAGCCCGGCCTGATCATGGGCTACCGTTCGGAGCAATGGCCGAACTACACGACCGACCAGATGGCGTCGATGACCTATGCGGCGTCGACCGCGACGCGCGCCCTCGGCGCGATCAGCGCCTACGCCCGCAAGCCGAACAAATGCGTGAACGCCCTGGACTCCCGGGAATACTCGATGAGCACGGGCGGCATCTTCACCTACGATGGCGAGCTGTTCATGGAGGCCGGAAGGACCTACCGGTTCGCGAGCGAGTTCTTCAAGCAGCTCGTGGTCGTCGTCGACGGCGAGCCCTTGATCAAGCAGGGTGAAAACAACGGCGGCAGCCAGTCCTTCGGTTCGGTCGCGGCGGAGTCGACCGGGTGGCATCCGATTCGGGTCGTTACGCTCGGCGACAACAACGGCAACGGCTACTGCGGAGGAGGCACGACGTGGGCGAACACGTCCTCGCCGTTCTACGCCGCCGGCATCGGCCTCGCCTGGACGACGAACGACAACGTGACGTCCGTCACGACGGGGAACGTCGGAAGCTGGCATCGGCTCATGGACGCCGGCGACCGCCACCTCCTCCGCGCTCGCGGCAGGCAGGCGCCGATGGCGTTCCTCGACCAGGGGGCGACGTTCGGCAGCACGACGATGCGCGTCCCGGTCCGGCTGGACACGATGTACGACAATCTCACGCTCGCGGTCTACGCCTCGACCTCGCCGAACGGCTGGTACTTCGAGGACCGTTGGGAGAAGAAGATCGTCGTCGGCTCCACCGGCGCGGCCGGGGCGAAGACGCTCGAGGCGTCGTTCTCCGGCATCGACACGACGAAGGACTGGTACGTCTCCGCCCGCCTCTCCGACGGCGCGAACTACGACCAGTGGACCGACCCCGTGAAGTTCACGCCCGTGATCGTCCGGG
>CAMNDA010000369.1 GCA_946534745.1 uncultured Verrucomicrobiota bacterium
CTCCGCGACGCGCGTGCGCGGCGCCTCGCACCAGTCGTCCGCATTGCCGCCCCACTCGTCGCCCCAGCAGTCGCGCAGCGCATGGACGATGTTCGCCGGGCGCACGCGCCGCACCGAGATCTCCGCGCGCGGCACGCGAGCCGCCCGCACCGCGACCGCCGCGCCGAGCCCCTCGCCGCCGAGCGCGCGCCCGCGGTCGAGCCACGCCATCGCGGACTTCGGCTTCGGGATGCGCAGCGCGACGGCGTTCGTCGAGGCAAAGTCGACGTCGCCGTTCGGGAACTCGATCGCCGGCGCGGCGAAGCGCACCGTGTAGCGCTCGCCCGCGCGGAACTCGCCGGCGAGGTCGTAGTGCGGATCGTAACCGTAGTGCCAGCGCCCGTCCTCGTCGTGCCAGCCGCGATAGCTTTCGCTGCGCACGAGCGCGAGCGGTCCGGCCGAGGGCGACACGACGAGGTTCGACGCGATCGTCGCGAGCGCGTCGCCCTCGAACTCCCGTCCGCCGAACCAGAGGATCGCGCCGCCCGCGCGATCCGCGAAGTCGTCGACGTCCGCCTCCGCGTGCACGATGCGCAGCGGCTCCGGCGCATACTGGCGCTTCCAGACGAAGTCCGCCTCCGCGGGCCGCCCGAGCGGATCGGGGAACTCCCTCCCGACGCGCACCGCGATCTCGCCCGGGGCGACCGGATCCTTGAACGCGAGGCGCATCCAGTCGTTCGTGCGGTCCGAGGGCGCATCGACGACGCGCACCGCGACCGGCCGCCCCTCGTGCGTCACCGACACACTTGGCGGGACGTTCGTCGCGTCCGGGCCGAAGAGACGGCGGTTCGCCGAGAGATCGATCGTCGGGAACCGGTCGTCGCGCGTCCGGTTGAGCGCCGCGGTCCAGGCGAGCTGCGGCGGACGGAGCGGCTCGTCCGGAAGCGCGGACGCGCGGGCGAGCTCGGCCGGCTCGGGAACCTCCGGAACGGTCGCCGGAAGATCCGGCGGCGGCTCGGGCGCGGACGGCCTCGGACCGGAGGCGCAGAGCATGCCGAACGCGCCGGCGGCGAGCCCGGCGGCGAAGGCGGGGAGGAAACGGAGGACGGAATTCGATTTCGGCTTGGCTTCTTCGTTCATGGAAGGGGATTCCCTGGATTGTCGGGGACGATGGAAAGGGCGCCGCGCGACCCCCGCGCAGCACCGTTGCGTTCGCGCCCCCGCCGCCGCATCGCAAAACGCGCCGCACGGCGGAAGGCGCAAGAGGTACTATACCACCCCCGCCCCGCCAAATCAATCGCGAATTCGCGCCTCGCAAAACCGAAGGAAACGCCCGAAAATCGCACGACCTTGCGGGCGGTGCGGGCGTTCTGGTATCATCCGCCCCATGCGCACCGCGAACGAAGATGCCGCCACGCCGCCCGCGCCCGCGGCGGCGGACCTGAACCTCTGCTCCCCGAAGGAGGTCTCGGCGTTCCTGCGCGCGCGCGACATCCGCCCCAGCAAGGCGCTCGGGCAGAACTTCCTCGTCGACCGCAACGTCCTCGCGCGCATCGTCGAGGCCTCCGGCGTCGCGCCAGGGACGGGCGTCCTGGAGGTCGGCGCCGGGCTCGGCGTGCTCACGTCCGCGCTGCTCGCGGCCGGCGCGCGAGTGACGGCGGTCGAGAAGGACCCGGCGCTGCAGCCGATCCTGCGGGAGCGCTTCGGCGCGGAGCCGGACTTCGAGCTCGTGTGCGGCGACGCGCTCGCGCTCGACCTCGGCGCGCTCTTCGCCGCCGGGCGCACGCACCTCGTCTCGAACCTGCCCTACTCCGTCGGCTCTCGCGTCGTCGTCGAGGCCGCGACCTGCGCGCATCCGCCGGAGCGGATGGCGCTGCTGCTCCAGAAGGAGGTCTGCGAGCGCTTCGCCGCGCCGGAGGGATCGCCGGAGCGCGGCGCCGCGTCGGTGTGGCTGCAGCGCCTCTACGACGTCCGCATCGCGCGCGACGTCGCGCCGTCCTGCTTCGTCCCGCGGCCGGAGGTCGTCTCGTCCGTCCTCGTCCTCTCGCGCCACGCGCGCCATCCGCTCGCCCCCGCCGCGGACGCCCTCTTCCGCGCCCTCTCCAAGGCCGCCTTCCTCCACCGCCGCAAGCAGCTCGCCGCCTCGCTGCGCGACGCCGGCGCGCTGTCGCGGCCGCCGGAGTTCGTTCGCGCCGCTCTCGCGGCCGCCGGCGCGCCGGAGACCGCCCGCCCGGGCGAGCTCTCCGTCGCACAGTGGATCGCCCTTTCCCAACAATGGAGCCAACCATGCTGAAACCCGACATCCTGACCTTCGCCGACGGCTCGCCCGTCCGCACCCCCGAGGACTGGCGCCGCCGCCGCGCCGAAGTCGCCGCCGCCGTCGTCGAGACGGAATTCGGCGGCATGCCGCCCGCCCCCGCCGCGACGCGGTGGGAGTGCGTCTCCGTCTCGCACGACCCGCGCATCGCGCCTCCCGGGGTCGTCTACCTCGCCGGCAACGTCCGCATCGACGGCGGCGCCGCGCCGTTCTCCTTCGGGATGAAGGTCTGGCTCCCGCAGGGCGCGAAGGCCGAGGCGCCGGCGCCCGTCGTCCTCGCCGGCGACGACGGTTGGTGGTGGATGACGACCGACATGACGAACGAGGCGCTCCGCCGCGGCTTCGCCGTCGCGACGTTCAACCGCTGCGAGTGCGCGCGCGACATCTTCGGACCGCGCGACGATTTGAAGCCGGAGCAGCGCGCCGAGGGCATCTACCCGCTCTTCCCCGGGCGCTACGGCGCCATCGCCGCCTGGGCGTGGGGCTACCACCGCGCGGTCGACGCGCTCCTGCAGATCCCGGAGATCGACGCGAAGCGCATCGCCGTGACCGGCCACTCGCGCGGCGGCAAGACCGCGCTCCTCGCGGCGGCGACGGACGAGCGCATCGCGCTCTGCGCCGACAACCAGAGCGGCTGCGGCGGCTGCTCGGCCTCGCGCATCGTCGGCGAAGGCGGCGAGACTCTCAAGTCCATCTCCCGGGACTGGGGCCAGTGGTTCGGCCCGGACCTCTCCTCCTACGGCGACCGCCCGGAGGAGCTGCCCTACGACCAGCACTTCCTCTGCTCCCTGATCGCCCCGCGCCCGCTGCGCGTCAACATCGGCCTCGGCGACCTCTGGTCCAACCCGCTCGGCGCGTGGGAGGTCCACAAGGCCTCGCGCGAGGTCTGGCGCCTGCTCGGCGCGGAGGACGCCCTCGCGATCTCCTTCCGCGAGGGCCCCCATCGCTACTGGGCCGACGACTGGTCGCGCTTCCTCGACTTCTGCGCCTGGCGCCTCGCGGGCGGCCTCCGCCCCCTCGACCTCGACCGCCGCCCCGACTGGGCCGCCGAGTAGCCGTGTCCAAGCGCCCGCGCGCCCGCGTCTCGCGGGCGCGCGGATTTCGTTGCAACGCGGGGGGGCTTTTGGTAGACTCCCGCCGCGTTCCCATTTCCTCACCCCGCCACGGAGAAATTCCATGTCCGACCGCCGCCCCGACTCGATGCCCCGCATCAACACCCCCGAACTCGCCAACGCCTTCATCGAGGAGCAGCTCGCCGCGCTCCGCGCCCAGATCGGCGACAAAAAGGTCCTCCTCGCCCTCTCCGGCGGCGTCGACTCGTCCGTCGTCGCGGCGCTCCTCGTCAAGGCCGTCGGCAAGCAGCTCGTCTGCGTCCACGTGAACCACGGCCTCCTGCGCAAGGGCGAGCCCGAGCAGGTGGTGAAGGTCTTCCGCGACGAGATGGGCGCGGAGCTCGTCTACGTCGACGCCGTCGACCGCTTCCTCGACAAGCTCGCCGGCGTCTCGGACCCGGAGCGGAAGCGCCACATCATCGGCGAGGAGTTCATCGACGTCTTCGCCGAGGAGGCCCGCAAGCTCGACGGCGTCTCGTTCCTTGCGCAGGGCACGATCTGGCCCGACATCCTCGAGAGCGAGGCCGGCATCAAGGCCCACCACAACGCCGGCGGCCTCCCCGAGGACATCGCCTCGCGCTTCGAGCTCGTCGAGCCCGTCAAGATCCTCTTCAAGGACGAGGTCCG
>CAMNDA010000370.1 GCA_946534745.1 uncultured Verrucomicrobiota bacterium
CCGAAGAGCCCGCCCGCGAGCAGGTCGCGGTAGACCTCGCGCGGGGCGTCCGTCGGCAGCTCGGCCACCTCGACGAAGCAGAGGACGCGGCCCGTCGCCTCGACGAACTGCAGGTTCACGTTGTAGGCGTCGTCCACGCGGACGGACACGAGCCCGCCCTCGTCGGGCTCGAGCGCTTCGATGCCGGTCTGCTTGCGGACGGCGGCGAGAAATGTGCGGTAGTCGTTCAGGGTCGGCATGGCGTTCCTTTCGCTGATGTGCGCGCATTCTACACGAAACCGGTCCCTGCGTCACTACAAATCGGAGCACGAGCCCGGGCGGGCCGCGGCGCACGGACCGGACGGGGGACGCGCCCCGCCCCGGGCCTCTCCGGGCCCGGCCCGCCCGGCCCGCGGATTTCCCTTGCCCTCGCGGGCGCGGGAGCCTATAATCCCCGCCCTTTCCCGCCCCGAAAGGAGTCTTCCCCCCATGGGATGGTTCACCAAGACAACCGAACCGCGCGAACAGGCCGCCCTGCCGGACCTCTGGCACGTGTGCCCCGCCTGCCAGGCCCACGTCTTCAAGGACGAGTGGGAGGCCGCGCTCAAGGTCTGCCCCAAGTGCGGCCACCACGACCGCCTCTCCGCCCGCGAGCGCATCGGGCTTCTCGTCGACCCCGGCACGTTCCGCGAGTTCGGCGCCGAGATCCTGCCCTCCGACCCCCTCGGCTTCTCCGACGCCAAGGGCCCCTACGCCGCCAAGGCCGCCGCCGCCGTGAAGAAGCTCGGCACGAGCGAGTCCGTCGTCGTCGGCTCCGGCAACGTCGAGGGCGTCCGCATCGTCCTCGCCGTGATGGACTTCCGCTTCCTCGGCGGCTCGCTCTCCACCGGCTGCGGCGAGAAGATCGCCCTCGCGATCCAGCACGCGATCGACTTCAATCGCGCCTTCGTGATGGTCTCCGCCTCCGGCGGCGCCCGCATGCACGAGGGCATCCTCTCGCTCATGCAGATGGCCAAGACCTGCGCCGCGCTGCAGCGCCTCGAGAGGGCCGGCCTGCCCTACGTCTCCATCCTCACCGACCCCACGACGGGCGGCGTCTCCGCGAGCTACGCGCTCCTCGGCGACGTCAACCTCGCCGAGCCCGGCACGCTCATCGGCTTCGCCGGCCGCCGCGTCATCGAGACGACGATCAAGCAGAAGCTGCCCGACGACTTCCAGACCGCCGAATACCAGCTCGAGCACGGGTTCGTCGACGCCATCGTCCCGCGCAAGGAGCTCAAGGCCCGCCTCGCGCAGCTGCTCGCGTTCCGCATGAAGTAAGGGGGAGACGCCATGGACTTCGACTTCGAAAAGCCCCTTCAGCCGCTGCGCGACAAGATCGACGCCCTCGTCGCGAAGAGCCGCCGCGGCGACCCCACCGCCGAGGCCGCCCTCGCCGGGCTGCGCAAGCAGCTGGCGAAGGAGTCCGCCTCGCTCTACGCGCGCCTCACGCCGTGGGAGACCGTCCAGGTCGCCCGCCACCCCGGCCGCCCCACCGCCCGCCAGTACGCCGAGAAGATGTGCGACGAGTTCGTGGAGCTCCACGGCGACCGCGTCTGCGCGGACGACCCCGCGATCCTCGGCGGCCTCGCCCGCATCGGCAAGACGCGCTTCCTGCTGCTCGGCCACCAGAAGGGCACCACGACCGAGGAGCGCATCGCCTGCCGCTTCGGCATGGCGAACCCCGACGGCTACCGCAAGGCCGACCGCCTGATGAGGCTCGCCGAGAAGTGGGGGCTCCCGGTCGTCACGCTCGTCGACACCGCCGGCGCCTACCCCGGCCTCGAGGCCGAGGCGCGCGGCCAGGGCGAGGCCATCGGCCGCAGCCTGCTCGTGATGGCGGGCCTCAAAACGCCCATCCTCTCCATCGTGACCGGCGAGGGCGGCTCCGGCGGCGCGCTCGGCATCGCGCTCGGCGACCGCGTGCTGATGCTCCAGTTCGCCGTCTACTCCGTCATCTCCCCCGAGGGCTGCGCCTCCATCCTGTGGCGCGACGGCGCGAAGGCCCCCGAGGCCGCCGCCGCGCTGAGGATCACCGCGAAGGACCTGCTGAGGCTCGGCGTCGTGGACGGCATCGTCCCCGAGCCCGAGGGGGCCGCCCACGCCAACCCCGACCGCGCGATCGCCCTCGTGCGCAAGGCGATCCTCGACAACCTCGCCGACATGATGGCCAACGCGCCCGTCGGCGACCGCCTCGTCGAGGAGCGCTTCCGGAAGTTCTCCGCCATGGGCAAGTTCGACCCGAAGAAGGCCGTCAAGGCCTAACCGCGCCATGAAGACCACCAAGAAAATCTCCGCCCCCGACCCGCAGCGCGTCGCCCCGATCGACGACTCGGTCCTGCTCGGCAACCGCGTCCCGCTCCGCATCACGGACACGACGCTGCGCGACGCGCCCCAGTCCCTCTGGGCCACGCGCATCCGCACCAAGGACATCCTTGAGATCATCGACGCGATCGACCAGGCCGGCTACTACTCGCTCGAGTGCTGGGGCGGCGCCACCTTCGACGTCTGCCTGCGCTTCCTGCGCGAGAACCCCTGGGAGCGCCTCCGCGAGATCAAGGCGCACGCGAAGAACACCCCGCTGCAGATGCTCATCCGCGGCCAGAACGTCCTCGGCTACCACAACTACCCGGACGACCTGCTGGAGCGCTTCATCGCGCTGGCGGCCAGCAACGGCATCGACATCTTCCGCACGTTCGACGCCCTGAACGACAACCGCAACATCGAGAAGTCGGTGCGGTTCATCAAGAAGTACGGCGCCCACGCCCAGAGCTGCATCGCCTACACCGTCTCCCCCGTCCACACGATCGACGAGTTCGTCCGCATCGCCAGGGAGCAGGAGCAGATGGGCGTCGACTCGATCTGCATCAAGGACATGGCCGGCATCCTCGC
>CAMNDA010000371.1 GCA_946534745.1 uncultured Verrucomicrobiota bacterium
GATCGGGCCGGTGGTGGTAGAAGACGTCGACGTACTCGAGCCCGAGCCGGCGGAGGCTCTGGTCGAGGCTCGCGAGCAGGTACTTGCGCGAGCCGTGGTCGCCGTAGGGGCCGGGCCACATCCCGTAGCCGGCCTTGGTCGAGACCACGAGCTCGTCGCGGTGCGCGCGCAGGTCGGTCGCGAGGATGCGGCCGAAGTTCTCCTCGGCCGATCCGGGCGGCGGGCCGTAGTTGTTCGCCAGGTCGAAGTGCGTGACGCCGCGGTCGAACGCCGCGAGGACCATGCGGCGCATCGTCTCGTAGTCGTCGCCGCCGCCGAAGTTGTGCCAGAGGCCCAGCGAGATCTCCGGCAGGCGGAGTCCGCTCGCGCCGCAGCGGCGGTAGCGCATCCGGTCGTAGCGGTCGGGGGAGGGAGCGTGTTTCATGGTCGGTCGGGGGCTGGAGCGGGGTGGCGGGGTTCCGGATTTCGCGCGAACGCGTCCTTGGATCGGCGCTACTCCGCGCGGAGCGCGAGGAGCTGCCAGGGCTGGAGCGAGAGGGCGACGGCGCCGTCCGGGCCGGGCTCGAAGACTTCGCCCGTGGCGGGGGCGACGAGGCGCTTCACGCCCCCGGGGAAGCGCACGCGGACGTCCGCCTTCGGCGTCCAGCCGGTGTGCACGAGCGCGTAGTATTCGCCCGCCTCGCCCGCGTCGATGCGGCGCAGGACGACCTCCGCGTCGTCGCATGCGCCGTCGACGCGCTTCGACGGCAGCGCCGGGAGCGCGAGGAAGTTGCGGTTGAACTCCTGCACCGGCCCCGGGAAGCCGCGCGTGAAGTTGGAGCCCATCAGGTAGCCGAGGTTCACGGGGTCGCCGCTGGCCATCGCGTTCACCTCGGCCATCATGCAGGCGCGGCCGGCCCGCTCGAAGTCCGCGATCGCGTAGCCGAGGATGCGGTTGCCGTCGGCGTCCTCGACCATGTTCTCGTTGAGGCCGTAGTGGCGCACGATCGTGTCGGTTCCGTTGCCGTTGCGGAAGGCGTCGAAGGCGAGCGGGTCGTTCACCGTGAAGAGGCGGTGGAACGCCATCGAGATCCACACGTTGGTGAGCGCGGCGTAGTGGTGCGGGTCGTCGCCCGGGCAGGCGTGCTGCCACTCCCACGGGCCCCACGTGCCGGCGGGCGAGACGATCTGCCGGAGGTAGAGGTGGCTCGCGAGGATCGCGGGGTCGTTGAGGTCGACGACCTTGCCGGGCAGGAGCTTCTCCCACGCGGCGGGGTCGTCCGTGAAGAGCCCGCCGCGCCCCGCGAGGCCGGGGCCGCCCTCGGACGCGTCGTTGTCGAGGATCACGATGGCGTCCTTCACGCCGTTCTCCTCGAGGTAGGCGCGGACCGCCTCGAGGAAGGCGGCGCGCTTCTCGCCGTACCAGTCGATATAGCGGGCGTAGAGCGCGGGGTCCGCCCTGAGGCGCTCGCGCGAGACGGGGCGCCCGCCGTTCGCCTCGGCGGCGAAGCGCGCGCGGGTGGCGTCGGCGAAGCTCACGGCCCACTGTCCGGGGCGCGGGCGGAACCACGCGCCGGCGAAGCCGCCCTTGGCGACCTGGTCCTTGAAGCGAAGGATCGTGCCGTCGAGGATGTACTTGAGCTCGACGAGCGTGTCGGGGTCTGTGATGTCGACGCGCAGCTTGCCCTCGCTCCACCAGATGTGCGTGTAGTTGGCGCCGCGCGTCTCCCGGTCGGGCTTGTTGTCGAGGTCGAGCGGCTCGGCGCGCTTCTGCGGGCCGAGGGACTTCTCCCAGTTGCCGTTCACGCCGCCGTATTCGTAGTAGGGCAGGATCTCGAAGCCGTATTTGTCGACCGCGAGAGGAACGGCGCGCGACCAGACGTCCCACTCGGGCCCCTGGCTCTTCCACATCCACGAGGTCTGGCCCTCGGGGTAGGAACCGTCGTCGTGCTTGCGCCAGTGCGGGTCCCAGTGCTGGTTGTGGCCGAACTCCAGCAGGTCCTTGCAGAACGTGTTCTGCCCGAGGATCTTCATCGCGCGCATCTTCTGCTCGAGCCAGTCGAGGCCCGCGTTGCCGGGGCAGATGTTGCCCATCGCGCCGTCGCTCATCTCCTCGCGCCAGAAGATCCGGCGGTGCGGGAGCGGCGCGGGCGGGAGCGGGAGGTCCGCCCAGAGCGCCTTCTCGTCGGGGATCTCGCAGAGCAGCACGCGCGAGACGGCGAGGCCGGCGCTCTCGGGGTGGTTCGCCTTCGGATACTGCGCGAGGATGAAGTCGAAGCCTTCTGTCGCGACGTCCGTGACCAGCGCGCGGTCCTTTCCGTCGGGCCCCTTGGCGCTCTCGGCGCGCTCGGAGGCCTTCTCGCCCGGGAACGTGAGCGAGGTCCAGAGCCGCCACTCGCCGCTCTGCGGGATCTTGAGCGACTCGGGATGGTGGTCGACGTAGCGCGCGGCCCACGCGTCGCCGATCGCGGCGCCGGTGTAGAACGAGCGGCGCGAGTTGTTCGCGTTGTTGCGCACGAGGTAGTCGCGCGGGAGGTCGTCGGGATACTCGACCACGACGACGTAGGCGCCGTTGGGCTTCACCCCCTTGCCTTCGCCGAGGCGCCACTTGAGCAGCGAGCTGCCCTTCTCCTGCACCGGGAGCGCGCGGCACGCGCGGCCGAGCAGGTTCGTCGCGACGCTCGCGCCGGCGGGGATGTCCTCGAAGCGGTGGTCGCCCGGCGCCGCGGCGGCGCCGTCGACCGCGTCGACGACAGTCACGGCGCCGAAGAACGGCAGCTCGACCGTGTCGCCGGGCGCGACGGCGTCCGGCAGCTGCCGCGCGAGCGGATCGGCGGGCGCTTCGTCGGCGGAGGCCGGGACTGCGCAGAGCGCCGCGGCGGCGAGGAGAAGGGGCGTGGTCCGGTGTTTCATGGGTTGGTTCCGGTGGCG
>CAMNDA010000372.1 GCA_946534745.1 uncultured Verrucomicrobiota bacterium
GGGTTCGAATCCCTCCCTCTCCGCCATACTTTCCCCCAATAAAACGGGGGTTTGCTGAAAGAGAGCGCTCTTTTCCGGATGTTGTCCAACGTGTTTCCGACAAGGTGTGAGAGAAAGAGACACGGAATGATCAAGGCAAAACGGGATGTTGTCCAACGCGTGAAGTTGGTCACGAAGAGGGCGCGCGGGCAGGCGTTCCAGATGTGGTACGCCTACGTCGGCAGGGATCCGCTGACGGCGAAACGCATCGAAATCACAAGGTCGAACAAGAAGGAGCTGCTCGACGCGCTCGACGAGTACTACGCCGCGATGCGCAAGGGCATCGCGCCTGGCGACGTGCCCGACGCGCTCAGCGCTTCCAACGTCGCCGAGTTCAACGCGGCGAAGGAGGCGCTCGGCGGCGGGAGCGTGCTGGAGGCCGCGCAGATCGTGTCGGAAGCGCGTCGGAAGCTCCGGGACGCCGGGATGGGCGAGACGTCCATCCTCGACGCCGTGCGCGCGTTCTGCGACGGCAAGGCCGGGCTCGCCGAGATCTCGCTGCAGGACGCCCTCGACGGCTTCCTCGCCACGCTCAACCCAGCCCAGACGGAGTACCGCGACACGTTCCGCTCGCGCGTCGGACGCATGGTCCTCGCGCTCGGCGGCGACACGCTCGTCTCGGAGGTGACGCCCCAGATGGCGCTCGGCTACGTCGAGAAGAACTTCGCCGGTCTCTCGGAGAAGACCTACAACGGGAACCTCGGAGACCTCAAGCGCTTCTTCAACTGGTGCGCGGCACCGGTCCGCGCCTACTGCAAGGGCAATCCCCTCGAGACCGCCGAGAAGCGCCGCGAGGCGAGCAAGCGCCCCGAGTTCATGCAGCCGGAGGAGGTGCAGGCCTGGATGGACCTTCTCCTCGCGAACGCCTACGACGAAAAAGGGAAGAAGTTCCTCTGGTGGAACGCGCTCGGCTTCTTCACCGGGGCGCGCACGGTCGACATCATGCGGCTCACGTGGAAGGACGTGGACCTGGAGGCGCGCACGATCCTCTACGCGGAGCCGAAGGGGTTCTCGCACGGCGTGCCGCCGCGGTTCGTGAAGCTCTCCGACGCCGCGATGGCGTGGCTCACGGCCGCGCCGCCTACGCGCGGCGAGCCGGACGAGAAGGTGTTCCCCGGCGTCGACAAGACGCGCTCGGTCTCGAACGCGCTTGCGCGGCTCGCCCAGAAGCACGGGCTCAAGAAGCCCGCGAACGCCGCGCGCCATACGTTCGTGACGATGCACGTCGCCGCCTACCACGACGCGGCGCTCACGGAGTCGATCGTCGGGACGTCCTCGACGATGCGCAAGCGCCACTATCAGAACCTCGTGCGCGAGGACGTGGCGAAGCGCTACTTCGAGGAAGTGCGGCCGCGGGGCTCCGCGAAATAAGGGCCGCCCGGCTCCTTGCGGGGCCGGGCGGCGATCAACCACTGGCGTGATTGGGGGTTGGCTTTGCTTGGTTGCCGCTCGCGCGGTTTCCCTTGCCGAGTCATCCCCACTGGCGTGGGGAAGAACTGAAGCCGTTGTGGTTTGGTTTCAATTCACGCGGCCTCGCGGTCGCGACAGGCGGAAAACTACCACACCGGGAGCGGGCTTGTCAAGCGCCGTTTTTCATCCAGGTCGGAAAACGTCTACCGCACGAGGTCGCCGGCGCCCTTGAGGAAGCAGGCCCAGATGGTGCCGGCGTTCTTCCCGACGCGCGTGCCGAAGAGCGGCCGCGCGCCGAGCGCCTTCCAGACGAGCCCGACGCGGATCTGGACCTCCGACCACTTGAAGACGACCGTGCCGCCCCACTTCACGACGCGGACGCATTCCCAGAAGCCGTCGCGAACGATCGGCTCCCATCCCTTCTCCGGGAGCGAGCCGTACTTCTGCGCGATCCAGGCGTTCTCGCCGACATGGCGCAGATGCGGCGGGTCGAACACGACGAGGTCGAACGAGCATTCCTCGAACGGCATCGCCGTGAAATCGCCGACGACGTCCGGGCGGACGTCGAGGTGCCGGACGGACGTTCCGGACTTCGCGCTGCTCTTCCAGATGCGCTTGCCCTCGACGCGGCGCTTGTCGAGGAAGATCGCGTCCGGGCAGTCCGGATCGAACCAGATCATCCGCGAGCCGCAGGTCGCGTCAAGGACGCGGGCGTGCCGCAGCGGATGCGGAGGCCAATGGAGCCCGCGTTCGCGGGCAAGGTTGGCATCGTTCTTGCAGGGGGGGGTATTCACGGCGTCTGTTCCAGGTCGAGGAAGGTCTGTCCGTAGTCGAGGGTCGCTGCCTTCTCGGCGCCCCTCGGGCCGCCGTTGTGGATGCGGGCGAGGACGACGGCCGTGGCGGCGAGGCCGGTGCGGCGCTCGTAGGCCTGGCCGTAGCGCAGGAGGTAGGCGCGCACGACCCTCTCGGCTTTGTCTGGGTCGTGCATGTCTTGGAGCGTGTAGGACGTGCCGAGTGATTCGTTGGCGTCGGCAAGGTAGCCGGCTCGGATCTGGTATCGGCCATGCGCGTCCTCGGCCGAGTTGACGGCGAGGTCGTCGCGGCCGGATTCGATCGTGGCGAGACGGTAGAGGAAGTCGGAGGAGACTTCCGCGGAGATGGAGTAGATGCTCATTGCAAGGAGAAGGAAGATGGGTTTCATGGTGGGAACACGAACGACGCTTAGGGGTAGCGGAACAGACGGTCGATGTTGCGCATCATCCGAATGTTGCGGCTGTTCACGATCACGGAAAGAAAGGCGACAGGATCGCCGCGATCCGCCCTGCGCTTGAGCAGGAGGTTCTCGACGAGGTCGCGCTCCCACGCGCAAAGCCTGCGGCCCTTGCGCCATTCGACGATCTTGATCCGGAGCCCGAGCCGAACGCGCTTCCGCCAGAACCAGAAGCGCAGCCGAAGGCGCTTCCAGAACGGAATGCGGATATCCGGACCGCGCATCTTCCGGTAGACCTCTCGGAACTGCTGGTGCGTCTTGCCGGACGCGATCGGTCCTAGGAACGGGATCTCGTGGCAGGACGTGACGTGCCCGCCCTGGTCGAGCTCGTAACGGACGGTCCTCGCCGGCGAGCTGGCGAGATCGAACCCGACGTACGTTCTGGTCTTGGCAAAGCGCTCGGGCTTCGCGGCGCGGCGTTTCTTCAAGGTCACTTGGACTTTCCTTTCTTCTTCGCGCGCGCTTCGGCTGCGCGGCGCTTGGCGAGGCGCGGCTGAAACGCAGCGAAGATATTCTCGACGAGGTAGCAGAGCCCCTCGAACGGAGAGGACTCCTTCACGCCGAGGTCTTCGTGAAGGAACGCCGCGGCGTGGACGCATTCGTGGACGAGCGTCGCGTCGGTCGGCGTCTCGCGGGCGAAGATGAGCGACGAGCCGTGCTTGTTGCCCATGCAGAGTGCGTCGACGTCCGTCCGTTCGAGATCTTCGCGGGGCGGAAGGAGAATCTTGTTGAACCTCTGGTGCCGGACGCGCTTGAGCCCGGCCGGATCGCCGACGTAGAGGAACACGTCACGGTCGAAGCCGGTGACGCAGAAGTGGGCGAAGAGGGGTTTCATTGCTGAAGGACGGACGGCATGTTGGCAAGGATGTCGAAGCCGGGGCCATGTTTGACGGCCGGAAACATCACGCTCTTCGCGATGGCGATGGAGGCGTATGCGTGGTCGAGGATGTCTCCGATGCGCGTCTCGCGTCCGCTCCAGGGCAGGGTGACCGTGACCTTCTTGTCTGGGAGCGAGTCCACGATGACTTGAAGTTCGTTCACCGAGTCATAGAGCCGATGAGCGCAGGACTCCCACTTGCCGCTCTTGCGCAAATCGGCGACCAAATCGCGGACCTTGTCTCTCAATTCGTTGTTCGACCGGATCAAGCCCTTGTTCTTGCATTCAAGGAGTGTGACATTCCGCGCGTGTTCCTCCATCTTACGGAACTCGTAGATGACCTTGTCGCGCTCCGCGGCGACGGCATCGTAGTCGCGCAGAAAGAGGCGGCGCATCTCCGCTTCGCGCTTCATCGACTCGGCAACGCATTCGCGAACGATCCGATCGCGGAGCGTCAAGCGGCCGTGGACGTATAGGGCGAGGAGGACGAGGTAGAGGATGAGGAGGAGGATGAGGAGGGTGTTCATTTGACGATGTTCCTGAATGCGTATGCAAGGGCAAATTCGATTCCAGCCCGAAGGGCGACCTTGAATTCTTCTTTCGGCTGGCCGTGGTCCACGATGTATTGAAAGACGAGCCCGTCGACGAGGCGCTTGTATCTGGCGCGCTGATCGAGGGTCATTTTCCTTTTGTCGAAGCCGTCCGGCGTTTCGAAGTCCTTCGCGTCGATCTTCTCCGGAAGCCCCGGAAGGTCCTCTTCCAGCATCCGCTTGTACGCCGCGAACAACTGCCGGAAGGCATCGGTCGCGGCGTCCCCCGCGAAGTCCTTCTCCACGTAGGCGACGTCGACGGCGAGCGTCCTTCCGACGAGGTCGCCTTCGAGGTGGACGAAGCTGTACGGAAGCGCACGGTTCGCCAGGAGGCAGACGTTGGCCGCCTGCTTCTCGTCGAGACCGTCGCAGACGAGCCGGTTGCGCGAGTCAATCACCGCGAACTTCCTGGGCGGAACCTTGCAGGATTCGTCGGAGCCGAATGCGATCGCGGGAATGCCGGTCGGCTCGGCGTAGAGCGGGAGGTCGAATTCCGGCATCACTCGGCTCCTTTCTCTTGTACCGGCGCGCCGGCGGAAGCCGGCGAGGCAGGACCACCGAACACCTTATCCCTCGGTCCTACGCAAATCTGACACACGGCTACGACACCACCCATGAGTTCTATCGCGAGTTGCTGATAGAACGGATGCCACGGCGTGCGATTGCGTTCATGGATGGCGCTCGCATACTTCTTGAGCGCAAACAAGAAGTCGCCCAGCGCAGGGCACAGGGGGTCCTTCTTAAGCACTTCATCTGCATCTTCGAGCAGTTGTTTTGCAGTCTTCATTTGCTATTGCTATTTGTTTGCAGGTTAGAACCTTCCGTCGCCTTCGCGTAGTCCTCCGCGCCGGAGAGGCATTCGAGCGACTCGCTGATGTCGGCGATGACGCCGGTGTCGCGCGTGGTGTTCTGAGCCCTTTCCAGCAGGCGGCGCGCTTCTGCGAGAAGGGAGCCGAGCGTGGGCGGCGCAGGGGTAGGAGCACTACTCGTAGGCGCCGCGTCCATCGGCACCCAGGAGGGCTCGTCGCCGATCTGCGCGCGGACGAACGCCGCGAGATCGCCCATCCCGATCTCGTCGAGACGCTTGGCGATGCGGCCGGCGACCTCGTGGAAGGAACGCTCGTAGTGGTCGTAGTGTGCCCGAATGAGGGACACGGCCGAGCGGATGAAGAACTTCACGTCGTCGACGTTGCGCTGCGCCACGGCGTCCGGATCGTCGCTCGCCGGCGAGAGGAGGCAGTTGACGATGAGGCGAGTCGTGAAGGTGGCGTCGATGTTCCTGCGCTTCTTCAGCTCGGCGAAGATCTCGCCGGCCGGGAGGTCGCAGACGCGGGCGAAGGGGCGCTTGCCCGGACTGGACGGACGGAAGAGCCATTCGTTGTAGGTCGGCCCCATCGGCGCGAGACGCCGGTAGGCGCGAAGGGCCTTCGCGTCGGTGCGGTAGACCTCGCAGTTGAGGAGCGGGCCGCGCTTCGCGAGCGTGGCGGCGACCATCTCGTCGCGGTCGCGGAAGAGCGCCTCCTTGAAGCGCTGCGCCCAGGAGCGGATGTCGGACGGAGTGATCTCGGCGCGGTAGCCGTCCTCCTTGAGCTTGGCGACGGCGAACATTTCGCCGATGACCTCCTCGGGGGTCTCGTGGGTGGAGCTCATTGCGGGGAACCTTTCTCTTCTGGCACGGCGGGCATGCATCCGCGTGGCACGTTCCGGCCGATTACGGCACGCGCCTCTTGAAGAAGCTCTTCCGCACAATTGCGCAGGTTCTTCCAGTCGTGTCCTTCCATCAGAACGAGGTCATAATCGACTTTGAAATCAACCAGAGCTCCCGCCATTCGTTGCACGAGGTCGCGGAGATCGTCGATCTCCTGGCATGCGACACTCAAACGGCGCTGCATCATGACGCGATCTTTAAAAAAGCTTTCAGCATTATCCCTGTACATGCGCAAGGCTTCCGTCTCGAATATCGGCGGCGCAACGATGACGACGGGATCCCTTATGTCGTTCGGGCGCAATCTGCGGGCCTCGGCCTTCGCCTCCTCCATTCGCGCTTGCAGGTTCACGGCATACACGATGATTTCGGCGTCGGCCATCATGAGATCCTTGCAGACCCGCGCGCCTTCCGCGTCGAAGATCTCGACGCCGGCGTCCTCGTAGTGCGGATCAACCACGCGCCACGGGCGCGGGCTCGCTTCGTCGCTCATCTTGGGCCTCCATTAGTTTTCGTTCCGTAGATGTATTCGTGCAATGCGCTCGGACACAATCCACCGTTCATCAACCGCTTCAACCGCGGAACCTTGTCGCAGACTGGCTCTGCTTTGCCTGTGCGGTAGCTTTGCTGGACTATGCAATGCCCGCATTTTCTCCAGTCTAGGTTGCAGTCGGATGTATTCATTTCGTTTCCTTTCATTCTGTTTCCGCGCGGCGGTTCCATGCGGCGACAGCGGCCTCGCGTGTCGGATACCAATGGCCGTAGAGAAAGTGGTCGCATTTCACGTTTCTGCAGCGGACGCTCCATGCCGTGATCGTGCCGTTGGACGAAATGCGCTCGACCGCGAAAAACGGCTCGCCGCCACATTTGCAGGGCTTGAGTTCCGAGCTATGCATGGTCGCCTGTCCTTCCTTCGCAAAAAGCATGGCAAGTCTCCTCGCGCAAACGAGCACCAGCCACATCACGCCCATCGCAAGAGCCAGTCCTATCAGGAAAGGCCACGCAAAGAAGCCCACGATGACTCCGAACCACTCGCCGAAGTTGTCGTCGTTCGGGTCGGGGTTCATGAGCCCAGCCCACATCTTACGGGGGCCGGCGATTGCGAACTCCGCGACAACGATCACGAATCCAATGGCGAAGTACGCGGGGACAATCCAACTCATTCCGCACCGCCTTTCTCAGGTGTGAAGGGAAGTTGCGCCCATTTGAGCGGGCATTCGCCAGGACAATCGTTGAACCGACACTCGCTGCATATGTGCTTGTCCTTCTTCGCCTTTTCGTAATTCGCCTTGCAGAATTTCGCAAGCCGCTCGCTTTGTTCCGCGGCATTGCCAACGTCGCAGTTGCGCGGCGGCGCGGAAAGGGCGGCGTCTATGTCGGCAATCCTCTGTGACAGGTATTGTTCGCTTTGAGTATTTGGGACTTCTGCGCGTAAAGCCACGAAATAAGCCCGTGATGCTTCCAGCGCCTCGCGCATCTTGGCAATGTTTCCGTCAGTCATTGGACGCCTCCTTCCCTTCAGCCGGGGCGAGGAGCCAGCGACCGTAGCGAGTTTTCATCTGCTCCGTCCAGTTCTCGAACTTGTCCTTTTCGATCATCGTGTTCTTGTCCACGGAGATCAGCCAGACGTCGTTGAGGAACGCGAGTTGCGCGTCCAATTCGTCCGCGAATCGGTCGCAGTTCCGGGCGGGCGCGGCGAGGGCGGATTCCACCTCTCGCTTGAGAGTCATCTGCCAGCATTCGCAGTTCCGTGCGCGGCATCTTTTGCACAATTCGGACTGCGAGTTTCCGAATTTTCCAAGTTCACCTTTTTCCGTACAATTTATTCTCACTTCAATATCCATCGTGCGATTGACCGACTGCAGCGCGGTGCGCATGGAAACCGTATTAGACGGAAGTTCCGAGGTTAGCACGTCATAGATTTCGTCGCGCAGTTCCGGCGTCATATTGAACCAGTGATCTCTCTTCGCACGTATCAACGCTTTACGAAGCGCGGATGCGTTGCATAATGCGCGCTCCAGTTCCGCGATTCGGCGCTCGGCCTTTTCCAGCTCGTCCTGCAACCGTTCCGCGAGGTCGCCTTCCGGGTGCTTCCCGAGTGTCGGAGCGTTGCACCCGTCCGGGTCTCCGTAGTAGGCGCAGCGCTCTGGTGGCGTTCCCTCCGCGCACGCGGCGCAGACGTCCGTCCAAGCCGAATCGACGGCATTGCTGATTGCGGCGTTTTTCCGCAACTCTTCGACCTCGTTGCAGAGCGCGTTCACCACGGCATCCCAAGCGAGCCGTCCGACCGCGCCGTTGCTTTGCAGTTCGGTCTTGGCTCGCTCACGAAACGTTTGAACGTCTTTGTCTGTGATTTGCATTGTCATTTCCCTTGTATGTGCTCCATCGCGCGCAGCACGACGGCCGCGCACTGGGCGAGTTCCTGGACCGCATGCTCGATCTCGCCGTCGTGATACGCCACGACGGCCTCCCAGAACTCCTCCTCGAAGACGGCGCGGAAGTCCACTTCGTGCCGGCGTCCGAGAAGGCGCAGGCGCTTCCGCGCCCTTTCAAGTTCGACTTTCGGGGAGTCGCAGTACGCCGGATCGCGGATGAAGAACGCATCGACGAACTTGCGGTGCTTGCGCTTCGCGTAGGCGAGCTCGGCGACGACGAGATCGAGGTTCGGCATGGCGCGCTCCTAGTCGACGACCTGCCAGTCCAGGGCGAGCATGTCGGTCTGCGAGGCGAGCCAGCCGGTAAGGATGGCCTTGCGCCCCGTCGAGTCGTGCGTATACATGCAGATCGTGCCAAGACCGAGAATTTCGCCGCCGTTATCCTCGACGAGTCCCTTCAGCATTTCATCCTTGCACCACTCCGCCTTGATGTTTGTCGACGGCTTGAGCCACAGGAACATGCCCTTGCCGTTCCAGCCGCGGCGCGTGACCTTCTTCCCGGCCTTCATCGCCTCGATGGCGTCGCCGAAGGACATCGCGGGGACGGCGGGCTCGGAGTCGGGCTCGACGGGCTTGGCGACCTCGGCGGGGGCGGCGACTTCCTCCGGCAAGGCGGCGGTCTTGTGGTCGACGCCGTTCTTCGCCCAGGCGAGAAGCCAGCCGAGGAACATCCAGACGCGGTCGTCGAGGCGCGCGGCGGCGATCCGCGCACCGAGTTCGAGATCGAAGTTCGCGGGGTCGACGCAGGACGAGGTTTCGTAGTCCTCGATGCCGGTCGAGTAGCGGCGCGAGACGAGGGTCGTCTTCTCGCCGATCTTCTGGAAGCGCACGCCGCCGCGTGTGACGAAGTCGCCGACGTCCTCGGGCGTGATCCTGTCGTCGCGCTGGATCTCGAAGCCCTGCTTCTCGAAGGAGGCCTTCGGGCACCAGGAGCGGTAGCCGTCGGGGTAGACGACGAGGTAGCCGGGATCGTCGGGATTCTCGTTAGCTGGAATCTCCCAGCCGCGGAACTTGTTGTATTCGCCACGCGTCATCGGCTCGGCCTGGACGAGGTGGACTCGGAGGTAGTTTTTCATGGGTTTGTGTTTTTTGGTTTGTAGGAGCTCGTAGGCCGGGCTCCGGGGTGAAGGCTAGGCGGAGAGGTCGGCGCGGCAGATGGTTTCAGCGCCGCCAGGACCATCCACGGTACGGACGGGTGGGATACGCGTCGCGGAGATGCTCCGGAACGGGCTGCTGCCACTCCGTCGGAAGCAGAGGGCTGCGCACGAGAGACAGTCCGCGCAGATAGACCGGTGCCATCACGACAGCCTGCACGCCCGGCGGCACATTGGTGATGGAGTCCGCGTCGATGTCGCCGCGCCTCGCCGCCTCGTACGCGATCCAGTCCTGGTTCTCGTGGACCCAGATGTCACTTCGGATCGCGACGTTGGTGACCGTGGTGAAGCAGCGCACGTCGGGAGACAGTCTGGCGCTTCTCTCGCCACGAGCCTCCGCATAGCCGGCACTCGACATCGAGATGCGCGCTACGACTCCCGTGCCCGCCTCGTACCACAAGCCCTCGATGCGTCCGATCACACGCGACGGATCATGCCCGATCGTGACCGGGAGGTTGGTCGGCGCAAGGCCGACGGCGTGGCGCCAGACGAGCGCCTGCAGGATGTTGGAGGGGCAGAGGGCTGCGCGCCAGGCGGTGTCGGTCGTACCTTCGATCGGGCACTCGACGAGCCAGCTACCTTCCGGGATCGCCAGGCAGTCGTACCAGAGATCGCCGCCGGCGAGTTCGAACGGCAGGCCGGTCGGAACGGGCGCGAGGAATTGACGCTGGTCCTCGGGCGACATGGAGACGGCAGAATCGACGGAAACCTCAGGGCCGGCAACGAGCGGGGTTGCCGTTGCGGAGTAGTAGACTCGGCCCGACACACAGTCCAGAAGGCAGGCGACGCCGGACGAATCAAGCATGGGCTGATAATCACGGACGAGGACGCCGGACCGCCAGAAGAGCGCGCGGTAGATGCGGACGGTCGAGTAGGTAGGAGTCGCGCCATTGCGCGCGAAGAGCCAGAAGTTCATCCCGACATCGAAGCCGGACGGCGTAGACGTCGACGCGACGCCGTCGATCGAATAGATGCCATGCACGAGGTCGGCAGAGAAACGATGACGAGAGCCGTCGTTCGCGGAAAACGTCGCGGTTGCCTTCTTCACGGATCCCGTTTCCGCCCAGATTGCGAGAGTCGCCGCGGTCTTTCCGAAGTAATGCCGGACGTATGGCGACGAGTTCTTCCACGCGCCCATCGGCCACTGAGCGGTGCGCGTCCATGCGTTCGTCCAGGACAGCTCGACGTCGTAGGACAGCGACGAGTCAGCGTTGAGCCCGGTGTCGACGTACTGAGTGCCCGTGGATTCCACGTATTCAAGCAGCCGCAGGTCGTTCGTGACGATCGCACCGCCGCGGGGCGCGCCGCCGTAGCGGGTGGTGGCGTTGCGCTCGCGATGGATCCGCCAGTAACGCTCGGCAAGGGTTTCGGCGGTGGCGCGACCGGCGAAAAGGACGGCCAGGAGGACGAGGAGGAGGCTGCGTTTCATTTGCGAGGGTGTCTGTATCTGTGTCTGTGTCTTCATGCGGAAAGCGCCGCGCGGCAGAGGGCGGCGGCGGTGCGGACGGGGACGGAGTTGCCGATCTGCTTGACCTGGTCGCTCCGGTTGCCGGTGAGCTTGTAGTCGGCGGGGAAGCTGTGCGCGGCCGCGAGTTCGGAGGGCTTGAGCATGCGCATCCGGACGTCGATGATGTCGCCGTTCTCTGTGAGGAGGAACGTGCCTTGTAGGTTGTCGAAGGTCGTGATGGTGCGGATCGGGCCGTCGGTGGGGCTGATGTGCCCGGAGTCCGGGCCGGACGGACGGGACATGTCCACGACAATCGGCGCGACGACGCGAACGGCGCCCTTCGTGGCGATGGTCGGACCGGGGCGATCCGCGGGGATGCACTCGGCGCCGGACTGCTGGCCGAGGACGAGCGGCTGGCAGAGCGCCGCATGGTTCCCGGTCGTGATCGCGTGAACAGGCGCATCGATCCCGCGCGGTGAGTTGTGCGTGTTGTTGTTCATCACGAACGGCCGCACGACGTAGTCCTTGCGGACTGCGGTCTGCGTGCGGATGGGTTTGTCCACCGAGCGCGGTGCGTTGTGCGCCTGTTCGGTGATCACGAACGCGGCGGCCGTGTTGTTTCGCGCGGTCGCGGTCTTGAGCGGCTTCGAGCCGGGCGAGACGCGCCCCTCGTCGGCCTTGTCGCCGGGGTGCGACATATCCACCGCGAAGGCCTGTACGACGGAGAAGCGGTCGTGCGAGGTCTGCGCGCCCACGGGGGCGGACGCGGGCCTCGCAGCGCCGTTCTTGAAGTGGTCGAGGACGATAGGTGTGCAAAGCGCGTGATGCTCAGCTCCGGCCGTGACGACAGAGAGAGGCTTGTCGATGGACTCGGCGTCGCCGTGCCGGTTGAAGCGAACGAGGAACGAGCGCACGAGTGCCGTCCGATTCCCGCCGGCGGGCTGGGTGGCGAGAGGCTCGGCGGTGGAGCGAAGGCGCGGATCGTCCGGGCCGTCGGCGCCGAGGAAGTCCATCTGGAAGTCAAGTCCGCAGTATTTGCGAAGGCCGACGAAAACGCGGCGCAGGGTGTTTTTCGCGAGCGGGTGCGGGCGATTGAAGATGGAGGTGCCGGTGTCGGTGAGGTCGAGGCATTCGCGGATGCCGCGCCATTTTTTGAGCGGCGGCCCGAAGAGGGTTGGTTGCGGATCCTCGGCATACTCCGGCTCGGGCCAGACGATCTTGCCGCATCCCCTGCGGACGGCCTGAAGGAAGAAGCGCTTGCGGGTGGTGGCGTCGCCGAAATCGGCACAATTAAGAATGCGCCAATCGACGATGTAGTTGCGCTTCTCGATGGAGTTGATCCACGCCTTGAAGCAGTCGCCCTTCTTCGACTGAATCGGGCGGCCGTCCGCGGTGAGCGGGCCCCACTCGACGAACTCGGGGACGTTCTCGACGCAGAGCCGGCGGACGAACAGTTGGTCCAACCACGTCAGAATCAGCTCGGGCTGCGCGCGCAGCTGGTTGGAGCGAGGCTTGCCGCCCTTCGCGCGGCTATGGTGCGTGCAGGAGGGGGAGGCCCAGAGGAAGTCGACGCGGCCGCCGGGGACGAGGTCGGCGGGGACGGCCTCCTCGATCGACATCTGCTTGGTGTCCACGTCGGGGTGGTTGGCGGTCATGGTATCGACCGCGATTTTCCAGTGGTTGATCGCGAGTCCGCGGTGGCGGTAGCCGAGCTGGCGCAGGGCGAGCTCGAGGCCGGTGGTGGCTCCGCCGGCGCCGCAGAAGAGATCGACGGTGTTGATTTCGCGTGGCATTGCAAGTTCTCCCGTGGAAGAGGCTAGGATTCGGGCCGGACGTCGAGGCCGTAGAGGTGGACGTAATGGCGCGGGATGGAGTCGCGGCCGACGACGGGGCGGCAGGAGATGCCGAAGGTGACGACGACGCGATCGAGGATCTGCAGGTTGTCGAGCAGTCCGACGAGCTCGCCGGAGAAGCCGAAGCGGACGAACTGCCTGCGGGGCGGGTCGCCCGGAATCTCCTGCTCGATCACGAGGTCGCGGCGCGGCTTGCCGGTGCGGCCGACCCAGGGCGCCTTGACGTCGGACACGATGCCGTGCATCTGGTAGGTGTTGCTCATAGCGGTTGGTTGTGCGGGTTACTGTGGCGGAAGCTTGAGGCGAAGGGAGGTGTCGCGGCGGCCGACGGGCTCGGCGCCCATCATCTTCGCGAGCGCCTCGACCATATCGCCGGAGACGAAGGCGGTGCAGGCGCCGCCGTTGTGGGCGACGCCGTGGCCGAGGATGTGGCACCAGAGGCGCTCGCCGCCGCCGGACGAGAAGTAGCATTCGAGGCACGTGCCGGCGCGGATCCTGGCGAACTTCTCGCGGAAGGGCGCGAGAGCGTCGGCCGCGGAGTCTGCGGACGGACGCACTCCGCGGGCGCTGCGGACGGGGAGGCGGGACGCGGCGGGAGCCGCGACGGCTAGGCGCTTCTTCGCGTTCATCTGGCTTTGACGAGACGGTAGGCGGGGACGGTCTTGCGGGCTCCGCGCGCGACGCCGGCCTCGAGCTCGCCGGCCTCCTTGAGGTAGTCGACAACCTCGTCGAGGACGCGGGTGCGAACACGCGTAGCGCGAACGATGACGGAGCGGGGGACCGGCTTGCCGCGATGGGAGTTGAGGACGCGGCGGACGATGTTCACGGTTGACATAAAGTCGTCGGACGCGATGTGCAGGCGCGCCTGGCTCAGGAGGTCGAGGACGACGCCCTCGGCGAGCGCGGCGCCCCACTGTGCGTCGTCGACGGTGACGCGCGGCTCCTCCGGATCGCGCGACACGGCGCGCAGGAGCGCGAGCTTGTAGCATTTTTCGAATGCGCGGCCCCAGAGCGCGGCGTCGCCGCCGTCGAGCTGCGAGCCGGCGAGCGCGGCGTTGACGCGGTCTGTGAAAGCGTCGTCGATGCGGCCAAGCTCGGCGGTGGCCTCGGGCGTCTCGGGCACGGAGCGCGAGCCGTCCTTCTTGGCGGAGGAGTCGCCCATCTCGTTCAGGACGCCGAAGGTCTCTCGCACGACGGCTGGCGGCTGCTCGTCGTAGGACGGGTCGAGGTTCCGCACGCGGCGGGCGGACGCCGGCACAACGAAGCAGCGGCCGAGAAGGCCGTTCTCGAGGCCGTCGAGGGAGAGCGAGGAGTAGAACTTCTCGGGCGTGGCTGTTCCGAAGAGGACAAGGTTCGGGTTCTCGATGATCCGGGCCTTCGCCTCCTCGCCGGCCTGACCCTTGCCCGCCCGCTTGCGGGAGACGACGCGCATCGCGTAGATGCCGTCGGTGTAGAGGCGGAGGATTGTGTTGGCGATCGACGAGGCGGTCGGAGAGAAGTTGCGGTCGGAGAACGAGGCGAAGAGGAAGCTGATCTCGTCGGGCTGGTAGAACATCGACGGCGAGCGGTAGAGGGAGTCCTCCAGGCCCTCGCCGGAGGCGAAGCGGTCGCCGAATGAAGAGGCGTAGCCGAAGGACTGCAGGAGACGGAAGTTGACCTGCCGCGGCCACTCCTTGCCGGTGGCGGAGTCCGCGAGCGCGATGAGGTAGAGCTGGGAGGAGAGATGCGAAAGCGTGCGGTAGCGGCGGCCGCAGAGGAAGGAGAGCAGAGCGAGGGCGCCGGAGAAGGCGAGCGCGCGGTTTGTGTAGCGCGCGGTGCGGAGCGTGTAGTCCGCGAGGGAGTCGACGAAGCCGGGGCAGGAGTAGAGGGGCCAGAGAGATTCCGCCGGCGAGGGCGAAGCGTCGTCTTCCGGCGAAGGCGGAGCGTCGGATTCCGGCGAGGGCGGAGCCTCGCCTTCAGGACTTGCGGACGGAGCGGCGGCGGTGGCCGGCGCATTCTCGAAGACGGTGACGACGGACTGCGCCTGGGCGATGACGGCGGAGGAGTCGACGCCGGCCGTGGGATCGCCCTTGTGACCGTAGCCCTCGGCGTAGAGCGCCTCGGTGGCGGTCTGGAGATCGCCGCCGTGGACGAGGGTCGCGTAGACGGCGAACTTGCCGTAGCCGTGGCCGGCCTCGAAGGGGACGGCGTTGCTGCTGAAGACGTAGAAGACGGTGCCGTTGAAGGTGGCGGACTGCTGGTCGCCTGTCTTGCCGGGGCGCTGCCAGTTCTCGTTCTCGCCGGTGGTGCGGAGGTAGCGCCAGCCGTAGGATTCGAGGAGCGGGCGGATGTCGGCGCGGGCGTCGTAGTCCTCGCCGGGGAGGAGATCGTATTCTTCGCACGCCGAGTCGGCGCGCGGCTCCACTCCGCGTGCCGGACTTGCGGACGAGGCCGGACGGGCCGAAGCGGCGGGCTTCGCGG
>CAMNDA010000373.1 GCA_946534745.1 uncultured Verrucomicrobiota bacterium
GCGGCGCGTTCATCGTCACCCTCGACCGCAAGTGCAAGCTGACGGGCGTCTCGAAGATGACGCCCGACGAACTGGCGAGTCCGGACGCGGGCCGCGAGATGCTGCGCCGCGTCCAGCGCGTGAAGGAGGCGTGCTGCTGGATGATCGTCGTCGGCGACGCCGGAATCGACCTCGACCGATTCGCTCGGCGCAGCTCGGGCGGCATGGACGCCCGTATCGGGAAGCCGCTCGTCGACGTCTTCCTTCGCGACGAAAGCGGCAGGTTCTACTCGACGCGGCGCCAGGGGGTTCTGCGGTTCGACGAGTACAGCGGGTTCGAGGGCGCGACATACGACGAAATGCGCCGCCTCGGCCTTACGCGCGATACGGTCGAGCGCTACGTCGCCGAGCATCCCGCGCCGCGGATGGAGGCGGCCGAGCCCGCCACGCGCGTCCGCTCGCGCGGAGCGTCCGATGCGACGCTCGCCGCGGCCGGACTCGACCGCGCGACCTACGAGGCGTTCACCGATTCGGAGGACGCCGTGTTCCACTCGTTCGTGAATCCGGACGGCACGATGAAGCCGGGCTGGCTCAAGGCGCCGAACGGCGAGGCGTCCAGCCTCTCGCCGCGCCAGTTCGTGCAGGTGCGCACGCCGGAGTTCAAGGCGTGGTTCGGCGACTGGGAGACGCTCGCGGAAACGGCGAATCCAAGAATCGTCAGGTCTGTTTCCGAAGCGGCGTCCGCCGTTCGTTCGGAAGGGATGCTCAATCGCCCGCTGTTCAACTACCATCTTGGAATCGAAGCCAGAATCAGCGGCAACTCGCTCGCGAAGATGGAAAGCGAGTCCGCGACGAAAAAGTCCGTCTCGCCGA
This sequence comes from uncultured Verrucomicrobiota bacterium, assembly GCA_946534745.1. Taxonomy (GTDB): domain Bacteria; phylum Verrucomicrobiota; class Kiritimatiellia; order RFP12; family UBA3636; genus UBA3636. The sequence goes on from CAMNDA010000373.1 coordinate 853, forward strand.
GGCTTCACGCGCTCGCGGTCGCCAACGTGGACCGGTTGTTCGCGTCTGCGCGGGTCGAACTTTCCCATCCGGACAGTCACGGACGCCGTGAGGTGAAGAACGTCCGGCGCCTCGGTTCGGTCCTGTTCGACCCGCAGACGGGTTCATATGTTCCGGCCATGCTGACGGTCGAAGAGTATGAACGCGATGGAAAGCGAATCTACACGGTCGAAGCAGTTGACGTCGCCGAATATGAAAAGAACGACGCAGGGCAGTTGGTTGCCGCCGCCAAAGGCGGGAGACAGACCCCGATTGCGTCGTTCGTCAAGAGCATCGCAAATCTCGCATCGGAAGTCAAGCCCGAAAATGTCTCGAAGGTCGTCGACGTGAACGGCGAGCCGCTGGTCGTGTACCATGCGACCGACAACGTGTTCGACACGTTCGACCCGGCGCGGTTGGGGGAAGTGACTGACGCCAACGCCTCGGACGAGGCCATGGCGCAAACGGCCCGCCTTGGCTTCTGGTTCTCCGACCATGACATCCGCCCGGGAACCATGCAAGAAATCAAGATGGACGTCGCGCTCAACCTTCGGGCGCCCTACGAAACCACCCTCGACGACTTGTGGGCCGAGGTGCAGGAAAAAAGCGCGGACGACCTCGTCGCCGAGCTGACCGCGGCCGGACATGACGGCATCGTTTTGGACGACACCGAGTTCGGCGGCAAGAGCTACGTCGCCTTCCGCCCCAACCAGATCAAGTCCGCGACCGACAACGACGGCTCGTGGGACCATCCGACTCTCGTCCGCTCCCGCGGAGCCGGCGGCCTCTCGCTCGACGACGTGTACGGCGTCCGCACGCGCGACGTGGTCGAGCAGATCAAGCTGCGCCGGCACGAGTACGACTACGATCCGCAGAAACGCCACGTCTGCGACATGGTCGAGGAGGCGTTCGCGAAGGCGCAGGCGGATCCCGCGTGGCTCAAGTCCGTCGTGGACCGCGCGCTCGCGCCGGTGAGGCCCGGCGACCAGCCGCCTGCGTTCAACACGCAGGAGCAGGGCGCGCTGATGCTCGACATGCACCTCCGCGCGGAGGCGGCCGACGTGGCCGCAACGCGCCTCGCCGCGCTCAAGGCGGCCGGCGCGTCCGTCGATGAGATCGCCGCGGCGAACGCCCGCTACGCCGAGCTGGAGGCCGCCCGCTTCGCGATGGAGGAGGCGTACATCCGGCAGGGCAAGGCGCTCTCCGACGCAATGAACCAGCGCAAGGCGGCGTTTGATAAGTCGACCGGCTCGTTCGCCGGGCTGATGGAGGCGTTCGAGCAGGCGACCGGCCGCAAGCCCGGCGCGTCCGAGCGCGCCCGAATCCGCGACGCCTGGCGCGAGATCGAGCGGCTCCGCAAGGCGCTCGCCGACGCGATCCGGGACGTCGGGAACCGCGACTTCGACGCGGCGATGGCCGCGATCATGTCGCTCGACCTGGACGACCTCCTGCGCCGGCGCCGTTCCGGCCCCGGCAGGCCCGGCAAGGCCGGCGCGAAGGGCGAGGCCGACCGCTCGGCGTGGCCGAAGACGCGCGAGGAGCTGGAGGCGCTCGCGAAGGAGCGCGTGAAGGACCTCGACCTCGACCGCGACGATCCGGAGGCGATGCGCCTGCTGCTCCGTCCGTTCGTGCGCTGGGTTGGCAAGTGCCTCCTCAACCTGGACGTCGAGGCCGGCCGCGAGATGGCGAGCCCGGAGGCGTTCCGCTCGGCGCTCGGCGTCACGTGCCGAGCCGTTCTCGGCGAGGAGTTCGCAGACTGGTCCGACCGCACGTGGGGCGACATCTACTCCAACTACGGCGTCATGACGCCCGCGAGCACGGACGAGCTCAAGGTCCGCATTTCGCAGATGACGGCCCTGCAGCGGCTCGTCTCGCAGCTGCAGGACCTGGAGAATCGGATGCGGCCGCTCAAGACCGGCCCGCAGCGCGTCGCGATGGAGAGCCAGGCGGAGGCGCTCCGGGCCGAGATCAACGCCAAGATGAAGGAGCTGAACCTCCCGATCCCCGAGGGTGCCGATCCTTCCCGCTACATCAAGTCGCCGCAGGAGATTCAGAAAGAAGCGATGCGCAAGGCCATCGAGCGCCTGGAGCGCGCGATCCGCGACGGCGTCCCGTTCCCGAAGAACGCGGACCCGATCGCGCTCGACGAGGAAGGACAGGCGCTCCGCACGATCCTCGAAGACCTCCGCAAGCAGTACAAGGAGGCGTTCCCCCTCTCCGACGCGGAGATCGTGAAGCGCATCGTCAAGGCCTACGAGAAGGCCGAGGAGCGGGCGCAGCGCGAGCTCGACGCGGCGCTCGCCGGCAACTTCCGCGGCGCCCCGGCCGAGACGCGCGAGAAGCTGCTCCGCGAGAACGACCTGCGCGTCCAGGTGATGCGCGAGCGCGTGGCGATGCTGCGCGAGGCGCGGCAGGAGCTCGAGGACGCGGCCGGTCCCGAGGCCTACTACTCGGAATGGAGCAAGGCCGTCCGGCGCGCGGTGCAGAGCAAGCTCAACGCCGCACAGCGCTACCACGACTGGATCGCGAACCCGAGCGAGTTCGAGAAGTGGCAGCGGAAACGGCAGAACAAGCTCGACGTGGGAGACGATCCCGCCGTGAAGGACGCGCAGAAGAAGCTCGACGACGCGCGGCAGGCGTGGTTCAAGACGCTCGACGACCTCGCGTGGGCTGACATGAACTGGCTCGAAAAAGCGTGGGAGACCGCCGTCGGCGTGTCCGACGTCTCCAAGCGCTTCATCGCGTCGGCCGACCTTTCGTCGATCGGCATCCAGGCGGCCGTCGCGGCGATCCTCCGGGATCCGTCGCTCGGCTGGCGCACGGCGAAGGACGCGCTCTGGGCGAAGGGCGGCAAGGGCTTCGCGTTCTCGGAAGAGAAGTGCCTGGAGCTGCTCGAGAAGATGCAGAACGATCCGGAGTGGCACACGGTCGTCGACCTGATGGGCATCCGCATCTCCGACTGGCACGCGGATTCCGGGGACTTCGGCGAAGAGTACCGCAAGGCCGGAATCGCCGCGCGCCGCGGACTCGGCATCTCGAAGATGCTGAACGACAACAAGATCCTCCGCTTCGGCGACCGCACCTACACGATGCCGCTGAACCTCATCCGCTTCGCCTACGCGAAGCAGATGATCTCCCATCTCACGAAGATGTACGGCGAGGCGTATCTCTCGACCGAGCAGGGCCGCAAGGACCTCAAGCTTCTCGGTCGCGTCGTGAACATGGAGACCGGCCGCGGCGACTGGTTCACGAAGAACGCGGCCGGCTCGTTCGTGTCGAAGATTCTCTGGGCGCCGGGCAAGTTCGCCGGGCAGCTGCAGACGATGTTCCTCCCGATCACGCTGCTGCTGAACGACAACCGAGCGAGCGCGAGGACGCGGGCGATGGTCTTCAGGCAGTGCTGGCTGCGCCCGCTCGCCGGCTGGGCGATCCTCGTGATGTTCCTCCGCGCCATCGCGCACCTGCTCGGCGACGACGACCGGCGCGACGAGATCGGCGGCTTCATGGAGACGAACCCGCTCAACCCGATGTTCGGGCGCGTGAACCTCGGCGGCCGGCGCTTCTCGCTCTCGGCCGGAATGGAGTCCTACATATCCGTCGCGTCGCGCGTTGCGATGATGAAGACTGCGAGCAAGTACGATGAGGAGAAACGCCTAGCCGACCCGACCGGCCCGATCGTGAACACGCTCTCGAACAAGTTCAACCCGCCCGTCGGAATCGCCTGGCGCCTGGCGCGCCGCAAGGACGTGGACGGCACGAAGCTCGACAATCCGGGCGCGGTCGCCTACTTCCTCTTCAAGAACCTCTGCATGCCCATCACGGGCACGGACTTCACGAAGACGGCGCTCGACCTCAAGCCGGGAGAGTTCCTTACGCGCGAGGACGCGGAGGCTCGGACGGGGATCCTGCACAAGGCCGTGCTGCTTCCGCTCTCGTTTCTCGGCGTCTCGTCCAACCGCTACGGCTGGGATGCGCGCGAGGCCGACGTGGCGAACTTCGACCGACTCGCGAAGGAGTTCAAGGCGCTCGCGAAGGTGTACGAGAACAAGGGCGGCACCTACTCGGCGAACGAGATCGCGAAGGCGCGCGAGGGCATCCTGAACCTCCGCGGCGACCCGGTGCTCGGGCTCTACGCGAAGGAGTGGACGCGCGGCAAGGAACTGCGCGACCGGCTCCGCCAGATCGAGAACGCGATCAAGGCGGAGGGCAAGGAGAAGAAGCCGGACAAGGAGCACCTGGCGCAGCTGGAGCAACTCCGCGGCGAAACGCTCACCGCGTTCCACCGGCTCTACCACCCGCAGTTCGCCCGGGACGCACGGTAGCGAGGTGCGCCGCAGAATACCGCGGGCCGCGATCCCTCCCTCCGGGGTCGCGGTCTGACGGCGTTTAACTTGCCGGCCATTTGCCGTCGTTGTCCAACGCGTTTTGCTGCCGATTTTTCCGCTTGACATTCCGAACTGCTTCCGACAGAATAACCCGCGTCAACGGAGGAAACGGCCCGCAAGTGCGGAATCCGCCTTCTTCGGAGAAAATCAACGAAACACTACAACCTATACGCCAAAGCGGTAAAGTTCTACGTTGTTCGACATTCGGCAGAGCGGGTTCGAATCCCTCCCTCTCCGCCATACTTTCCCCCAATAAAACGGGGGTTTGCTGAAAGAGAGCGCTCTTTTCCGGATGTTGTCCAAC
>CAMNDA010000374.1 GCA_946534745.1 uncultured Verrucomicrobiota bacterium
CGCCGGCGGGCCGCCGCCGTGCCGCCGCGCTCGCCGGCCTCGAGCGCAACGGGCTCGCCGCCCCGCTCGGCGGCGGGGACTGGATGCTCACCGCCCGCGGCCGCGAGGTCGCCGACGCCGTGATGGCCGAGCTTGCCTAGGCGTGGGCGGTGACGCGCACGACGCGCTCGTAGAGCGCCGCCATGAGGACCAGGAGCGCGAGGAGGTAGAGCGGCAGCAGCGACGGCGTAGCGTGCCGCGCCAGCACGCCGAAGAGCGGCGGCATCGCGGTCGTGCCGAGGTAGGCGAAGGCCATCTGCACGCCGATGATCGCCTGCGACTTGTCCGCGCCGAAGTGCGCCGGCGTCGAGTGGATGATGCTCGGGTAGACCGGCGCGCAGCCGAACCCCGCCACGACGAACCCCGCGCACGCGACGCCCGACGGCACCGCCGGCGCGAGCGCCGCCGCGCCGACGAGCGCGAGGCCCGCGACGATGATTCCCTCGCCGATGCGCAGCATCTGGTCGTCGTTCCACTTGAACGTCGCGAATCCGCCGATGCCGCGCCCGAGCGTGATTCCGAGGTAGACCATGCTCGCGTAGAAGGCCGCGCGCTCGGGGGAGACGCCGCGGTGCGCGAGGAACGTCGCCGCCCACAGCCCCGCGGTCTGCTCGATTGCGCAGTAGCAGAAGAAGCACAGCAGAATTGCCCGCGCGCCCGGGATGCGGAGGATCTCCGCGAGCCGGAGCGGCCTCCGCGCGGCCTCCGCCGGCGTTCCCGCCGTCGCGCCGGACGCGCCCTCGGCGCGTCTCCACAGCGGCAGGCTCGCGAAGACGGCCGCCGCCACGAGGACCTGCGCGCAGCCGACGAGCAGGTAGCCGCGCTGCCACGGCGCGCCGCGCGTGAGCGCCGCGCCCATCACGTAGGGCCCGGCCGTCGCGCCCACGCCCCACATGCAGTGCAGCCAGCTCATGTGGCGGCTCGCGAAGTGCAGCGCGACGTAGTTGTTGAGGGCCGCGTCGATCGCGCCGGCGGCGAGGCCGTAGGGGACGGCCCAGAGGCACAGCCCCGCCATCGAGCGGCACTGCGCGAAGCCGAAGAGCGCGACGGCGGCGAGCGCGGTGCTGAACGCGGTCACGCGCGCCGCGCCGAAGCGTTTTGTCGTCCGGTCGCTCTGCAGCGCCGAGACGACGGTGCAGATCGCGATGATCGCGAAGACGATGCCTGAGTGCGAGAGCGGCGGCGTCCCGCCGCCGAAGCCGCGGAACGCCGCGTCGGCGCGCATCGCGGGCCACGCGGCGCCGAGGAGTCCGTCGGGCAGCCCGAGCCCGACGAACGCGAGGTAGATGGCGGCGAGGAGCAGGTGGATCACCGCTGGTTCGCCAGGCACCAGGCGACGGTGGAGAGGATGCGGACGGCGGCGGCCTGGACGGCGCCGCGCGGGACGCGGCCCTCCGAAAGCGCCTTGGCGAGGTTGTCGCGGATCTCGCGCCCGCCGGGGGCGATCAGGTCGTTGCCCGCGGTCTGGTGCCGGAGCTTGTCCGCGCCGTTCCACCAGTCGGTCATCACGAAGCCGTCCCAGCCCCATTCGCCGCGCACGATGCCCGTGAGCAGCGGCTTGATCGTCGCGACCCAGTCGCCGTTGAGGCGGTTGTAGCTCGTCATCAGCGCGCGGGGTTTGCCTTCGCACGCGAAGCGGAACGCGCGCAGATAGAGCTCGCGCAGGGTGCGCTCGGAAACGACGTTCTCCTCGCGACCGCGCTCGTGCTCCTGGTTGTTGGTGCAGAAGTGCTTGATCGTGACGTAGCGCCCGCTGGGCGAACCGTCCTCGCGCTCCTGCACGCCGCGGCTGATCGCGGCGGCCATGCGGCCGGCGAGGAGCGGATCCTCGGAGAAGTACTCGAAGTTGCGGCCGCAGAGAGGATTGCGGTGGAGGTTGAGTCCCGGCGCGAGCCAGCCGTCGATGCGCGCCAGCTCCATGTCGGCCTGCACGCTGCGGCCGAACGCGGTCGCGGCGGCGTCGTCCCAGCCCTGCGCGAGCGCGGTGCCGCACGGATACGCGACGACGGTGCGCGCCATCTCGGAGTCCTTCGCGGGGTCCTCGTTGAAGATCGAGAGGCGCACGCCGGACGGGCCGTCGGCGACGGGGCTCGGCGGGATGGCGTACTTGTCGCTGTGCCAGATCTCGGACGCCTCGCCGCGGATCGTGCCCTCGAAGCCGCCGACGCCCGTGCCGCCCTCGACGGCGCCGCGCATGTCGTCGAAGACGAGCATGTTCACGCAGCTGGCGAGCTCCCGGTCGTCCATCTGCGCGACGACCTGCGCGACGGTCGCGCGGCCGGCGAGGACGTCGCGCATCGTGACGGTCGCGGCGCCGGCCTTCGGCTTCGGCAGGTCCTTGAAGGGCGCCTTGTCGAGATCCGGCTTCGCGACGCACTTGATCGCGGCGGGATCGATCGCGACGACCTTCGCGGCGGCGATCTCGGCCTTCTCGCCCGCGTAGGAGAAGGGCTTCGCGCCCTTGCGCGAGAGGAGGCGCAGGTCGGAGAGGTCGGCCCTGGCGAAGCGCGCGAAGACCTTCTCGGTCGTGACAGTCCTCGGGAGGCGCAGCACGCCCGCGACGTGCGTCGCGCGCGAGGACGTGCCGACGCGCACGACGTAGTCGCCCTTTTCGAGCACGAACGCGGCGGCGGCCTCGTCGTAGGACGCGAACTGCGCGAGGTCGAACGCGAGCTCGACCCGGCACGACGCGCCGGGCGCGAGCTCGGGCGTGCGGGCGTAGGCGACGAGGTCCTGGTAGGGCTTCTCGAGCTTGCCGGCGGGCATCGAGACGTAGCACTGGACGACCTCGGCGCCGGCGGCCCTGCCGGTGTTCCGCACGGTCGCGGAGAGCTTGGCCTTCGAGCCGCGCGCGGAGACCGCGCCGGCCTTCACGGAGAAGGTCGTGTAGGAGAGGCCGAAGCCGAACGGGAAGCGCGGCTCGACCCCGAACGTGTCGAAGTAGCGGTAGCCGAGGAAGACGCCCTCGCGGTAGGGGATCTGCATCGTGCCCCAGCAGTCCGTCGTCGGGTAGTCGCGGTAGCGCCGGGCCCACGTCGTCGTGAGCTTGCCGGCGGGCGAGACGCGGCCCGTGAGGACGTCCGCCACCGCGTCGCCCGAGGTCTCGCCGAGGAGGCTCGTGACGAGCACGGCCTTCACCGGATACTTGTCAAGCCACGACGTGTCGACGACGCCGCACACGTTGAGCAGGACGACGACGTTGTCGAAGTTCGCGCAGGCGAGCTTGAGCAGCTGCTCCTCCTGCCAGTGCAGATAGATCGAGTTGTAGCCGCAGTCGCCGCCGGTTCCGGTCTCGCCGCCGGCGGAGAGGTCGACCGACTCGCCGCAGTTGCGGCCGATGGCGACGAGGCAGGGCAGGTCGCGGTGGCCGGCGACGAGCTTCGCGAACTCGTCGTCCTTCGTGGCGGGCTCGGGGAAGCGGTAGGACCACTTCCACCAGTCTCGGTTCACGCGCTCGAAGCACTCCTTCTTCGCGAGGATGCCGCGGCGGTAGAAGTCGGCGACGGGCTGGAAGAGGCGGACGCCGGCGTTCGCGAGACCCTCGTCGTACTGGACCGTGCGCTGCGCGAGCATGTCGCCCGAGCCGAAGCCCATGCGGTGGCAGAAGTAGCCGGTGACGCCCATCAGGACGACATCCTTGCCCTTGGCGAGCGGGAGCGCGCCCCCTTCGTTCTTGAGGAGGACGATGCCGCCGGCGGCGGTCTTGCGGGCGACGGAGACTTTTTCGGTGCGGGTCTTCATTTCGGTTGGAGGGTCACGCGGTTGAACGGTCGCGGCGTGGTGCCTTGCGACGGGCGGGAGTATACCCGAGACCCCCTTCCACGGCAACCGCGTGCGCTCGGAAGCTCCGTGTCCGGCCGTTTTCCGGCTATCCCGTCCGTCTTCGCGGCACGATGCCCCATCGCCGCGTCCGCGCCAGCGCTTCGGCGAAGCTCTTCGCCGTGCGCGCCGCGGGCGACGCGAGCAGCCGCCGCGCGGCGGCATGGCGCCGTTCCATCGCCTCGCGAACCGCCGGAGCGAACGCTTCGGCGGGG
>CAMNDA010000375.1 GCA_946534745.1 uncultured Verrucomicrobiota bacterium
CAGGGGGGCGCGCATGTCAATGCTGAATGCTGAATGCTGAATGCGACCCCACGCCGGCGCGGCTTCGCCGCCGCCGGCGTGGCGCGCCCCAGCTTACGAGTTGGAGATCTCGACGAGGCGGCGCAGCTTCTCGTAGGCGGCGCCGGAGTCGATGGACTCCTCGGCCTTCTTCACGCCGGTCGCGAGATCGGGGACGAGATCCGCGGCGAGGAGCGTGCCGGCGGCGTTGATCAGCACCACGTTGCGCTTGGCGCCGCGGATCTTCCCGGTGAGGATGCCGGTCGCGATGCCGGCGTTCTCCTTCGCGTCGCCGCCCGCGAGCTCGCCGAGCTCCGCGTAGCCGCCGAAGATCGGCTCGGGGTCGATGTCGTAGGTGCGGATCAGTCCGTCCTTGAGCTCCGAGCAGCGCGAGGGGCCGGTGACGGTGATCTCGTCCATGCCGTCGCTTCCGTGCACGATCAGGGCGTGTGTGGAGCCGAGGCGCTTGAAGACGCCCGCGTAGACCTCGGTGAGCTCGGGCGCGTAGACGCCGATGAGCTGCGTGCGCGCGCCGGCGGGGTTGGTGAGCGGGCCGAGGAGGTTGAAGACCGTTCGGACGCCGAGCTGCTTGCGCGCGGGGCCGACGAACCGCATCGCCTTGTGGAAGGTCTGAGCGAAGAGGAAGCAGATGCCGATCTCGTTGAGGGCCTCCTCCATCACCTCGGGCTCGCACGCGAGGTTGAGGCCGAGCGCCTCGAGGCAGTCGGCCGAGCCCGTGCGGCCGGAGCTGGAGCGGTTGCCGTGCTTGGCGACGACGGCGCCCGCACCGGCGGCGACGAACGCCGTGGTCGACGAGATGTTGAACGTGATGCCGTGGTCGCCGCCGGTGCCGACCGTGTCGACGGTGTTGGGCCTCAGGGACGAGATCTTCGCGGCGGCCTGCCGCATGGCGCGCGCGGCGGCGGCGATTTCGGCGACCGTCTCCCCCTTGGCGGAGAGCGCGGCGAGAAACGCGCCGATCTGCGCGTCCGTGAGGTTGCCGTGGAAGAGTTCGTCGAAGAGCGCGAACGTCTCGTCCTCCGAGAGGTCCGTGCGGGCGACGAGCTTCGAGAGAATGTCGGGGTAGTTCATGGCGTGGTTTCCGTGGTTCGTGCGAACGGGGCAGGATTCTAGGTGTTTCTATTAATAGAGTCAAGCGGAATTTTCGGCGGGTTGGCGCGGGGGCGGCGATGTGGTAGGATGCCGGGCATGCGGAACGAAGGCGACATCGGGCTCGTCCTGTCCGGCGGCGGGGCGAAGGGGGCCTACCAGGCGGGCGTCTGGAAGGCGATGTGCGAGCTCGGGCTCGCGCGGCGCGTCCGGGCGATCTCCGGCACGAGCGTCGGCGCGCTCAACGCCGCCGCGTTCGCGACGGTGCGCGACCCGGAGGCGATCTGCCGCTTCTGGCGCACGCGCGTCGGCGAGGTCGCCACGCCGTATCTGCGCAAGCTCACGGTCGGATCGTTCCGGCGCGCGGCGGAGAACGTCCTCGCGGGGAAGGCCTTCCCGTTCCACGGCCTGCTCGACCGGCGCGCGCTGGAGCGGCTGGTCCGCGAGCTCGTCCCCCCGCTGTGGCCGGCCGATGCGCCCGAGGTCGTGGCGTCCTCGCTCGAATGCCGCGGGGGGCTCTTCGAGGAGCTGCGCTCGCGCTCCTACCGGCTGCGCCGGTTCCGGATCCACGAGGAGCCGGACAACGACCGCCGCATCGCGCAGATCCTCGCCTCCGCCGCGATCCCCTGGGGCTTCGACCCGGTGGAGATCGACGGCCGGCGGTTCATCGACGGCGGCTGGGACGAGAAGGGCGGCGAGAACGTTCCCGTGTCGCCGCTGCTGCGCGGCCAGCCGGAGATCCGGACCCTCGTCGTCGTGCGCTGCAACAGCGCGGAGATCGACCCGGCGCCGCTCCGCGTCCGCGTCCCGCGCGGGGTGCGCCTGGTGGACCTCCGCCCGTCGAAGACGCTGCCCGGCGTGCTCGGGGACCTCGCCGGCCTCGTGCCGGACGTCTCCCGCGTGAAGCGGGTCCCGCTCGTCGGGACGCTCGCGGAGGGCGTGGAGTCGGTCGCGCGGCTTCTCCTCGCGTGGTCGGGGACGTTCGCGTTCGACGGCGCCTTCGCGCGGCGCTACATCCCGTGCGGCCACGCCGACGGCCTGGCCGCGCTGGGCTAGGGCGCGGCTACTCCGCCATCCGGAGGAAGTTGCGCAGCATGCGCTTGCCGGACGGGGTCATGATCGACTCCGGGTGGAACTGCACGCCGTGGACGGGAAGCTCCCGGTGCCGCACGCCCATGATGCAGCCGTCCTCCGCGGTGGCGGTGACGACGAGGCAGCCGGGCAGCGAGTCGGGGTCGATGCAGAGCGAGTGGTAGCGCATCGCCTTGAACGGGCGCGCGCCGAGGCCCTTGAAGACGCCCTCGCCGTCGCACGTCACCTCGGAGACCTTGCCGTGCATGATGCGCGCGGCCTTGACGATCCGGCCGCCGTAGACCTCTCCGATCGCCTGGTGTCCGAGGCACACGCCGAGGATCGGGATGCGCCCGGCGAAGCGCCGGATGGCGTCCATCGAGATGCCCGCCTCGGACGGGCGCCCGGGGCCGGGCGAGACGACGAGCGCCGCGGGCGCGAGGGCGTCGAGCGCGTCGACCGTGATCGCGTCGTTGCGGAAGACGCGCAGGTCGGCCTCCATCTCGCGCAGCTCCTGCACGATGTTGTAGGTGAACGAGTCGTAGTTGTCGATCATCGCGATCATTGCGCGCCTCCTTTCCCGCGAAGGGCCGAGATCTCCGAGCGGAGCGTCCGGGCGGAGCCGAGCAGCGCCACGCCGCGGGCCATCGCGCCGGCCTTGTTGACGGTCTCCTGGTATTCCTTCTCCGGGACCGAGTCGTAGACGATCCCCGCGCCGGCGCGGACGGTCATGCGTCCGTGCTCGATCGCGGCGGTGCGGATGCAGATGGCGAAGTCCATGTCGCCGCCGAAGGCGAAGTAGCCGACGGCGCCGCCGTAGGGGCCGCGGGGCTCGTCCTCGAGCTCGGCGATCGTCTCCATCGCGCGCACCTTCGGCGCGCCGGTGAGCGTGCCGGCGGGGAACGCGGCGGGGAAGAGGTCGAAGGCGTCGCGGCCGTCCTCGAGCTCGGAGACGACCTTCGAGACGAGGTGCATCACGTGCGAGTAGCGCTCGACGGACATGAGGTCGACGACCTGGACGGTCCCGGGGATCGAGACGCGCCCGAGCTCGTTGCGGCCGAGGTCGACGAGCATCAGGTGCTCGGCGCGCTCCTTCTCGTCGGCGAGGAGTCCGTCCGCGAGCGCGCGGTCCTCGCGCTCGTCGGCGCCGCGCGGGCGCGTGCCGGCGATGGGGCGGAGGCACGCCGTGCGGCCCTCGAGACGGATCATCGTCTCGGGCGAGGAGCCGACGAGCGTGCAGCCCTCGAGCTTGAAGTAGTAGAGGTAGGGCGAGGGGTTCACGAAGCGCTGCATGCGGTAGAGCGCGACGGGGTCGCGCGGGGCGCGGGCGACGAAGCTCTGCGACGGCACGCACTGGATGAGGTCGCCCTCGACGATGCGCTCCTTGACCTTCGCGACGATGCCCTTGAAGTAGTCCGGGTCGTGCGTCGGGCGGAGCGGCCCGAGGTCCTCGCCGGCGGCGTCCGGCACGGGGCCGGGCTCGGCGATGACCTCGAGCAGGTCCGCGACGCGGGCGCGGGCCGCGGCGACCGCGGAGGCGGCGTCGGGCGCGTCGCCGGGGAAGGCGAAGCTCACGACGTAGAGCGCCTGGGCGACGTTGTCGAAGACGAGCATCGATCCGGGCATCATGAGCTCCGCGAGGGGGCGGTCCGCCGGGAGGCGGTTCGGGACGCGCGGCTCGAAGAAGTGGGCCGTCTCGTAGGCGAAGTAGCCCGCGAGGCCGGCGCAGGTCCTTGGGAGCCCGGGGGCGTCCGCCATGCGGTAGGGCGCGACGAGCGAGCGCAGGACGGCCATCGGGTCGCCGCCGTGGGGGACGCGGCGCTCGTCGAGCCCCTGGCGGACGACGACCTCCTCGCGGTAGACCGTGGCGGTGAGGCGGGCGTCGAGGCCGAGGAAGCTGTAGCGGCCGCGCCGCTCTCCGCCCTCGGCGGACTCGAGGAGGAAGAGGTTCTTCTCGCGGCGGTCGAACCGGGCGAGGACAGAGACGGGCGTCTCGGCGTCGGCGAGCACCTTCACGCCGACGGGCACGACGGCGCCGTCGATCGCGGGCGTATCTTTCGGGAATTCTTCGAGGATCATGGCTTCTCGTCCCGCGTGTCGCAGGGACGGGGCGGGATTCTAGGTGTTTCTATTAATAGAGTCAAGCGGATTTTTTTTCGGGCTCGCCGTTTGAACTTCCGGACGGCGTGTGGTAGCATACCGCCCATGCGAAAGACCACGCCAGAGGAAGTCGCGGCCTCCCGGTCGGACTTCGCCGAGCTCGCCGCCGCCGTCGCGCGCCTCCGCGGAGGCGCGGAGGCCGAGCGTTTCCTGACGGAGCTCTTCACCCCGTCGGAGTGCGTGGAGCTCTCGAAGCGCTGGGCGCTGATGCGCGAGCTGCTCGCCGGCAAGTCGCAGCGCGCGATCGCGCGCGAGCTCCGGATGAGCCTCTGCAAGATCACGCGCGGCGCGAAGTACGCGCGCGACCCCGCCTCCCCCTTCCGCCGCGCGGTGCTCGGCGCGTCCCGGAGCCGATGAGCGTCCTTCCGTCCCCGTCCCGGCGGAGGCTCGTCCTCGTCGTTTCCATCCTGCTGTTCGCCGCCGTGCGCTGGTGGTCGGCCGCGGGCGTGGACTGGAGCCGGATGCGGAATCCGGACGAGGAGACGATCTGCCGGTGGATCGGGCAGGTGCGGCAGTTCGGCTACCCCGCGGAGCGCGTCTATCCGGGCGGATGGTTCCAGCTCTTTCGGCTGCGGATGGCCTTCGACCGCGCGGCGGACGCGCTCGAGGCGCGATCCGCCTCGATGCCCCCGAGGCCGGCGTTCCGGCCGGAGCCCGCGCCGCCGAGGGCCTGGTCGATCTCCGACGCGCGGCGGTTCAACCTGTCGCTGCACGCGGGAACGGCGGTCGTCGTCCTCCTCGCCGGGCTCGAGGCGGGGTTCGCGCTTCCGGCGGCGCTGTTCGGCGCGGCGTTCTTCGCGGTGCAGGCGCTCCCCCTGGAGGCCGGGCACTACTGCGAGACGGACGAGGCGCTCGTCTTCATGCTCGCCCTGACGCTCTGGCTGGCCCTGCGCGCCCTGCGGCGCGGCGGACGCGGCCGGTTCCTGCTGGCGGCGCTCTCCGCGGGCTTCGCCTTCTCGTGCAAGTTCACGCTCGCGCCGCTCGTCCTCCTCGCGCCCGTCCTTCCGCCCCTGCTGCCGGGCCGGCCCGAGCGCGCCTCGCGCCGGGAGGCGGTCCTCGCGTGGGCGGGGCTCGCGGCCGCGGGCCTGGCGTGCTTCGCGGCGGGGTTCCTCGCGGGGACGCCGGCCCTCGTGCTGGATCCGGGGTT
>CAMNDA010000376.1 GCA_946534745.1 uncultured Verrucomicrobiota bacterium
ACCGCGGCGGCGGAGTCGAGGCGCGCGACGGCGGCCGCGAGCGAGAGGTTCTGCTCCAGCAGCTCCGCCTCGAGGGAGTCGAGGACGGGGTCGCCGAAGACGGACCACCACGGGGCGCCGTCGGGCAGCGGCGACGCGACGGGGGCGTTGGTGGCGGACCAGGCCTCGGGGCCGTCCCATTCGGGCGCCCGGAAGTCGGGGCCTACCGAGAGGCAGCCGGCGATCAGGGGAAGCAGGGCGGCGGCGGCAAGGCACCGCGCGCGCGAGGAAAAAGAATGTGTCATGGCCAGTCGTCCCGCGATTCGCGGGAACCGCCGCGCATTCTACACGAACCCCGTCACGAGCGAAACGAAAATATTCCAACGCGGGGCAGGCCCCGCGGCGCGGCAGAGCCGTGCCCGCGGGGCCTGCGGAAGGGACGCGGCGCGAGCCGCCCTATTCCATCGGCTTCTGGATCTCGGGATGCTGGACCGCGAGGGGCGTGCCCTTCTGCGTAAGGTAGAACATGTCCAGGACGATCGGCTTGTCGCCCGTGTTCATGCCGCAGTGGATGGGGCCGACCATCTCGACGATCGCGTCGCCGGCGCGGACGACCTGGCGCTGGCCCTCGAGCCCGACGATCGTCAGCTCGCCCTGCTGCAGGATGCCGTAGTTGATGACGGGGTGGTGGTGCCAGGGCAGCTTGCTCCCGACGGGGAAGACGTAGCGCATCACGACGAGCTCCGGCTTCCCCTGGAGATAGTCGGGCAGGGCGGTGCCGTCCCAGCTCTCGGACGTGCGCTTGAGCTCCATCTTCTGGACGGAGGCGACGTTGTCGTACTGCGCGAACGGCGAAGCCGCGGCGCCGCACGGGCAGGTCTTGCAGCCGGACAGGACGAAGGCGGCCAGAACGGCCAGGACGACGGACGATGCGCGTTTCATGTTGTTTTCCCTTCGGAGGTGCTCGCCGGCCCCGGAAGGGCCGCGCGCGGGTTGGTGTGGCGGGGTTACGGCGGCGCCATGCCGTCGCGTTGGCGCGTAGTCTACCACATCGCCGCCGGCGGGGAAAGCCCCGCCGCCGTGCGCGCGGGATGGCGCGTGCCGGAGGCCTCGGCCAGGAGGACGAGCGCTCTATCGCACCGGGAAGTCGAAGTAGGTGTCGGGATAGGGCTCGTCCTCGAGCGTGAAGTGCGAGACCGCGCGCTGCGGACGGTAGGCGTCATAGATCTTCAGCCGGTAGCCGCGGGCGACGCAGTCGTCGCTCGCCGCCCTGAGCGCGGCCGCGGCCTCCTTCGTGAGATACGCGACGGGACGCTCGTAGCCGTCCACGCGGTCCCCGACGAAGTTGTAGGTCTACCGGATGAAGTGCATCGGCGCCCACGGCTCCGGCGCCGGGCGCGGGACGGCGCCCGCGGCGGCGCTCTTGAGCAGCCACGCGAGGTTGCGGGCGAGCGTGCGCATCGTCTGCATGCCCTCGGTGTCCTTCGCGGCCTCGCCCGCCTCGCGGCCGTAGGCGATGTTCCAGTACTGCGAGCCGACGACGGTGCAGCTCAGCATCTGGAACGGCAGGTTGAGGCACTGGAACGCGGCCGTCGCGCCGCCGCGCCGGCAGATGGCGACCGTGGCGACGGGCTTGCCCGCGACGGCGGACGAGGCGGAGAAGAGCGCGCGCTGCAGGAGCGCAAGCAGCGCGCCGTTCGGCTGGCCGTAGTAGACGGGCGAGCCGACGACGACCGCGTCGGCCTCCGCCATCTTCGCAGCGAGCACGTTGGCGGCATCGTCGTCGAAGACGCAGCGGCCGGCCTCGCGGCACCTGCCGCAGGCGATGCAGCCGCGGACGGGCTTCGCGCCGATCCAGAAGGCTTCGGACTCGACGCCCTCGGCCTGGAGGGTCCTGGCGATCTCGGCGAGTGCGGTGGCGGTGTTGCCCTGTTGGCGCGGGCTTCCGTTGACGAGGAGCGCTTTCATAGGGGGGCATTCTAGCAGATCGCGACCGGGAAGTCACGCCCGCCGCGCCGCGGCGGGATTCCATTCCGGCGGCGCTTGCCGGGGACGGACCCTTCTGCTAGACTCCGCGGCCATGCAAGACCCAAGCGAGCCGCGGGCGGACGCCCGCGTCTTTTTCATATCCGGCATCGACACCGGTGTCGGCAAGACCGTCGCGACCGGCCTGATGTCGCGCTTCCTTCGCGAGCGGGGCGTGGACCACTGCACCGTGAAGATGGTGCAGACGGGCTGCGACGGCTTTTCGGAGGACCTCGACGCCCACCGCGCGATCGCGGGGATGCCGCGCCTGCCGGAGGACGAGGAGGGCCTCACCGCCCCGCAGATCTTCCGGTTCCCCGCGTCGGCCGCGCTCGCCGCGCGCCTCGAGGGCCGCGCGGTCGACCTCGGCGCGATCGAGCGCGCCGTGGCGGAGTGCGCGCGACGGCGCCGCGCCGTGCTCGTCGAGGGCGCGGGCGGAATGCTCGTCCCGCTCGCGGGCGACCTCCTCGCCGCCGACTTCGCTGCCGCGCGCGGCT
>CAMNDA010000377.1 GCA_946534745.1 uncultured Verrucomicrobiota bacterium
CGTGCGTGATTTTTGGCATTTGCATGCTCCAGGAGCGCACAAATAGCTGAAAATCACGCACGGTGGAATTGCGGGACGGCCCGTCGGCGGTGTTTCTCCGACCGTGTTGCGGATTGCTCGGAGAGCTCGTCCGACCCGGCGGGCCCCGGCGGACTCCGGCGGGCGGAACGGACTCCGGCGGGCGGAACGAGCTTGCGGGGGGATCGCGCGCCGTGCTAGAATCGCCGCAACGAAACACCACACGCACGGAGACACGCAATGTCCGATCTCAACCTTTCCAACGACGTTCTCAAGAATCTCCTCGGCCTTGTCACGCAGGGCGTGGCGAAGGACAAGCTCGGCGGCGCGGCCGATCTGGTCGGTTCGCTGCTCGGCGGCAAGTCCGGCGGCGGCCTCGCCGGGCTCGCGGGCCTCGCGGGCGGGCTCCTCGGCGGCGCCAAGGGCGGCGCGGACGACCTGCTCGCCAAGCTCGCCAGCGCCGTGAAGACCGTTCTCGGCTCCGGCTCGCTGGCCGCCCAGGCGAAGGACGTCTTCAAGAGCCGCCTTCTCGACGGCAACACCGTCGCCGCCGTCGCCAAGCAGTTCGGCATCGCCGAAGGCGCCGTCGACGGCCTCGTGCAGCAGGGCGTCGCCGCCGTCCGCGACCAGTTCCTGAAGCTGGTCTAAGGCGCCCCCGCCGCCGCGGCATGACGCCGGACGCCTTTCCGCTCGTCGCCCTCTCGGCGCTCTCGCTCGGGTTCTACAACGTCGCCTGCAAGCACGCGGTGAGCGAGAACTCCGCCGTGGACGTGCTGCTCTGGTCGTCCGTGGCGGGGCTGGTCGCGTTCCTCGCGGCGGCCGCGGCGGACGGCGGGGCGGCCGGGCTCGCCGAGGCGATGCGCGCGACGCCGGCGGCGCGCTGGATGCTCGCGGGCAAGGTGGCGCTCGTCGGGTCGAGCTGGGCCGCGGGCTACCTCGCGATGCGGCGCCTGCCGATCTCGCTCGCCGCCCCGGTCCGCGCCACGGCGCCGCTCTGGACGCTCCTCGGCGCGGTCGCGCTCTACGGCGAGACGCCGGGGCCCGTCCGCGCGCTCGGGATGCTGCTGATGGTGGCGGGCTACGTCCTGCTGGCGGCGCTCGGCTCGCGCGAGGGCTTCTCGTGGCGGGGCCGCGAAATGGGGCTCGTCGTTCTCGGGACGCTCCTCGGCGCGGCGTCCGCGCTCTACGACAAGTTCCTGCTCGCGCACGCCGGTCTGCCGCCGCGGACGGTCCAGCTCCACTTCAGCGCGGGGCTCGTGCTGCTCTACGGGGCGGTCTGGCTCGCGCGGCGCGCGATCTGGCCGGCCTCCGCGCGCTCGCCCTTCCGGTGGCGCTGGTCGATCCCGCTCGTCGGCGCGCTGCTGATCCTCTCCGACGCGCTCTACTTCCGCGCCGTTGCGATCCCGGGCGCGGACATCTCGCTCGTCTCCGTCTTCCGCCGCACGAGCTCCGTCGTCTCGTTCCTCGTCGGCGGCCTCCTCTTCCGCGACCTGGCGCTCCGCCAGAAGTCGCTCGCCCTCCTCCTCGTCCTCGTCGGCGCCGTCCTCGCCGCGCTATGACGGCCGCGCGGCGAGCGCCTTGAAGGAGAGGCCGAACTTCGCGAGATACTTCGCGAGGCGGTCGGTGTCGTTGGACGTCTTCTTCGCCTTCCGCGAGACGGCGAAGAGCCGCTTGCCCGCCTCCGCCGCCGTCCGGCTCTCCCGGCACGCCGCCGCGACCTCCCGCAGCTGCGCCAGCTCGAACCGGTCGAACTTCGTTTCGTATCCGTTGCCGAGGATGTCCGCGAGAACGTCGCCCTGCTCCGGTGGGGCGAGCTCTCCGAGCGAGCCTCCATTCAGCATTCTGCATTCAGCATTCAGCATTTCCCTCTTGATTTCCGCCTCGACGTCCGCCTTCGTCACTCTTCCTCCGTCGGCGAGCGTGGCGAGGCGCGTCACGCACGCGTTGAACTCGCGGAAGTTCCCGCGCCACGGCGTGGCGAGGTCGAGCGCCCACGCGAGGAACCGCGCCCGCGCCTCCCGGTTGAACGAGAGTCGCTTGCCGGTGCGCGCGTTCCACTTCTCCAGCTCGTAGTCGAGGTTCGGCTCGATGTCCTCGCGCCGCTCGGCGAGCCCGGGCAGGCGGAAGCTCCACAGATCGATGCGCGAGAGCAGGTCCTCGCGGAAGCGCCCGGCCGCGACGTCGGCGCGCAGGTCGCGGTTGGTGCCGCAGATGAGCTGGAAGTCGCTCTCCGTCTCCTTGTCCGAGCCGAGCGGCAGGAAGCGCCTCTCCTCGATCGCGCGCAGGAGCATCGCCTGCTCGTCCGCGCCGAGCTCGCCGATCTCATCGAGGAAGAGCAGCCCGCCGTCTGCGGCCTTCAGGAGCCCCGGCCGGTCCGCCGCTGCGCCCGTGTAGGCGCCCTTGCGATGGCCGAAGAGCGCGCTCGTCGCCTGGTCGCCGCGCAGCGTCGCGCAGTTGACGTCCACGAACGCGCCCTTGAGCTGGCCCTTGGCCTTCTTGAGGTCGTAGACGCGCCGAGCGAGCTGCGACTTGCCCGCGCCAGTCGGCCCGGTGAGCAGGATCGGGTCGCGCGATCGCACGGCGACGCGCTCCACCGTCTCGATGAGCGCGTTGAACGCCGCGTTGCGCGTCTCGATGCCGCCCTTGAGCGACGTGATGTCGTCCCGCCGCTCCGTCGCGAACCGCCGCGCGAGCGCGTCGTAGCGCGAAAGCTCCAGGTCGATCACGCGGTAGGTCCCGCGCGGGCCGCAGCTGCGCTGCGACTTCTTCCCGCCGGGCGCGGTCTGCACGAGCTTCCCCGGCAGGTGGTGCGACTCGTTGAGGAGGAAGAGGCAGATCTGCGCGACGTGCGAACCGGTGGTGATGTGGACGTACCAGTCGCGCTCCTCGCGGTCGAACCGCCGCAAGAGCGCGTAGTCGTAGAGCTTGCCGTAGACCTCGCCGAAGTCCCACGGGTCGTCGAACTCCATGATCTCGGGGATGACCTCCGTGTCCGGCGAGGCCGTCCGAATGTCGCGAATCACGCTGTCCGCCAGACCCTGGAACTGCGACTGGTAGAGCAGGTGGAACTCGTCGAAGTGCAGGTCCTCCTGCATCGCGAGCGCCACGTTCGGCCGCCAGGCGTTCCAGCGGTCCTTGCCCCGCGGACCATGCGCGTCTAGCGTCGAGCCGAGCAACGAGATGATCGAAGTCTTCATGGTTTGAATCCCCATGGCGGCGCCGTAGTCTACACGAAGTTGTTCTAGAAATCTATCAAAATTTCTAGAACAGGTCGTGGCGGGGTGCGCACCCCGCCACGCGCCAACGAATTCTTCGGGGACGACATCGGTGTCGCCAGTGCATCGACCGCCCCATTGCCGAAGATGTTTCCGAGGCGTTTGCCTCGTTGCCTTCCCCCCGATTGCCGCCCAATGACACAACCGGAAGAAATCGTCGTAAGTCCTTGAAAAATGCATTCTCCGACCGTAGTAAAACTTCGATTCCACCGTGCATGATTTTGAGTTGACGGCCGCCGAAAAGAAGGAACGCGCGGCAGGGG
>CAMNDA010000378.1 GCA_946534745.1 uncultured Verrucomicrobiota bacterium
CTTCGCGGCGCGGAGGATCTCCTGGGCGAAGACGGTCGGGAGGGCCGTCTCCCGGAACCAGTAGACGGCGCCGTTCACCGTGAGCGCCGTGCCGACCATGGCGTCGAGCTGCGCGGAGTTGCCGTAGACGTAGGCGACGGTCTCGGCGTCGTTCTTCGCGTCGAAGCGGACGAGGCGGAACCTCGTGGGATGCTCGCCGAATCGCGGCGAGCGCGCGAGCGTGCCGGCGTAGGCGCCGGCGGCGGCCTGGGGGACGTCGGCGCGCAGGCGCGAGGCCGGGATGGCGGCGGGGCCGACCTTCGCCGAGGGGTCCGGCGGGAGGAGCGTGCGGCGGCCGCCCTTCTCGGGCGCGCCGGCGGGAAGAACGTCGCGCTGCGCGGGGACGGGCGCCGCCGGCCGCTCGGCGGGGACGGCGTCGCGGATCGGACGCGCGGGCGCGGCCGGCGCGGCGGTGGGCGCGGGGGCGGTCGGAACGACGAGCGGCGCGACCGCGGCCGGCGCGGGGGCAGGAGGCGGAGGCGGCGGGGCCGGCCTGGGCGGAGGCGCCTCGACCTTGACCTTCACGTAGGCGTTCGTGACATAGACCGAGACGCCGGGGATCTGCGGCGGGTCGATCTTCGTCCAGTCGCCCTGCGAGCCGCGCTTCTTCACCTTGTCGCCGCGCTGCAGGTCGCCCACGACGGAGTAGTTCAGGCCGGCGCCCGCGCGCAGGTGCGCGGTGCGGACGCCGACCTCGTCGCCCTTCAGCAGCGGCGTGTAGATCCAGACGTCGCACCGCGAGGGGACGGCGACGGCGACCCACGGGTCGGCGAGCGAGCCGTGCAGCTCGAGCTCCTCGCCGTACTCGAGCTGCGTCACGACCTCGGACTCCCCCTGCGGCGCGGCGCGGAGGTTCACGCGGTCGCCGGTGACGACGACCTTCGCGGCCTGCGCCGCGGAAACGGCCGCGGCGCACAGCGCGGCGGCGAACAGGAGTGCGTTCGTTCTCATGCCGCCGAGTCTACCACTTCGCGCGCCGCGCGGCAACCGCAGGCGCGCGCCGCCTACTTCGCGAGGCCGACCTGCTGGGCGACGAGCGACTCGCCGCAGTAGCGCTTGCGCAGGACCGGCTTCTCGATCTTGCCCGTCGGGTTGCGCGGCACCGGCGCGAAGATGACCTTGCGCGGGCGCTTGTAGCGCGGGAGGCCCTTGCAGAACTCGTTCACGTCGTCCTCGGTGAGCTCCGCGCCGGCCTTGAGCTCGACCACCGCCGCGGCGATCTCGCCGAGGCGCGGGTCCGGGAGCCCGATCACCGCCACGTCCTTGATCGCGTCGTGGCCGCGCAGGAAGTCCTCGATCTGCACCGGGTAGAGGTTCTCGCCGCCGGTGATGATGACGTCCTTCTTGCGGTCCACGAGGTAGATGAAGCCCTCGGGGTCCTGCATCGCCATGTCGCCGGTGTAGAGCCAGCCCTCGGCGTCGAGCACCTCGGCCGTCGCCTTCGGGTCCTTGTAGTACTCCTTCATCACGCCCGGGCCGCGGACGGCGAGCTCGCCGACCTCGCCCTTCGCGACGGGCGCGCGCTCCGGCGCGGGGCCGACGATCTTCGTCTCCCAGCCGTGGCCCGGGACGCCGATCGCGCCGACGTGCGCGACGTTCTCGACGCCGAGGTGCACGCAGCCGGGGCCGGTCGACTCGGAGAGGCCGTAGTTGGTGTCGTACTGGTGGTTCGGGAAGACCTTCCGCCAGCGCGCGATGAGCGAGGGCGGGACGGGCTGGGCGCCGATGTGCATGAGGCGCCAGCGCGAGAGGTCGTATTCGGAGAGGTCGATCTCGCCGCGGTCGATCGCGTCGAGGATGTCCTGCGCCCACGGCACGAGGAGCCACACGATGGAGCACTTCTCCTCGGAGACCGCACGGACGATCCACTCGGGCTTCACGCCGCGCAGCAGGACCGCCCGGCCTCCGACGAGGAAGCTGCCGAACCAGTGCATCTTCGCGCCGGTGTGGTAGAGCGGCGGGATGCAGAGGAAGACGTCGTCGTGCGTCTGGCCGTGGTGGGCCTGCTCCACCTCGCAGCTCTGGGCGAGCGCGCGGTGCCGCAGGACGATCGCCTTCGGGAAGCCGGTCGTGCCGGAGGAGTAGTAGATCGCCGCGTCGTCGTCGAGCGAGAGCGGGATCTCCGGGCGGCGCGAGGAGCAGTGCGGGACGAGGTCGCGGTAGCTCTCGGCGAACGACGGGCAGTCGCCGCCGACGTAGAAGAGGGCCTTCACCTTCGGGAGCTGGTCGGAGATCTGCTCGACGCGGCCGATGAACTCGGGGCCGAAGACGAGGAAGGAGGCGTCCGCGAGGTCGACGCAGTACTTGATTTCGTCGGCGGCGTAGCGGAAGTTGAGCGGTACCGCGAGCGCGCCCGCGCGGAGGACGCCGAAGTAGATCGGGAGCCACTCGAGGCCGTTCATGAGGAGGATCGCGACCTTGTCGCCCTTCTTCACGCCGCGCGTAAGCAGGAGGTTGGCGAAGCGGTTGGCCTTCTCCTCGAACTGCGCCCAGGTGATCTCGGAGCGGAAGGCGTCGTCGGCCGGGGCCGTCTCGACGAGCGAATACTCCTTCCAGGTCGTGTGGCGGGCCTCGAGCTCCTGGGGGTTGATCTCGACGAGGGCGGTCTCGTCCGGATAGAGGCGGGCGTTGTCGGCGAGGATTTCGGGAATCGGTTTCATCGTGCGGCGCAGAATTGTGGCGTTGCGCGGGATTCTAGCAGACGCCCCGCCGCGGCGCAACTTGCGATCCGTGGAGGAATGAAATGCGGTGAATTTTGTTTCAAAAATTTCTCTTGCTTTTTTGAAACAACTTTGGCATCATCCCGCCCCGTCGCGCAAACATCCGACAAAAACAACCCAAAAATCACCCAAAACAGGGGTAACCAAACCACATGAAGAAGTCCAACCTTCTCGCACTCGCGCTCACGACCGCCGCCGCATCCTCCTTCGGCGCCGGCTTCTCGCTCTTCCAGGGCGACACCACCGGCTGCGCCGACGCCGCCGGCTCCATCGCCAAGGGCGGCCGCGCGGGCGACCTCTACTACAACCCCGCCACGATGTCCTCCGTCACGGGCACCGTTGTGCAGACCGGCTCCTTCTTCACGCGCCCCCACCTCAAGATCGAGGGGACCGACCCCTACACCGGGACGAAGCACCGCGCCGCCGGCAAGAAGGAGTGGTTCGCCATCCCGCACCTCTACCTCACGAGCCAGGTCGCCGACGACCTCTGGGTCGGCGTCGGACTCTATTCGCGCATGGGCCTCGGCGACCAGTTCCCCGACGGCTGGTTCGGGCGCTACAACTCCACCGAGGTCGACATCGTCACCTTCAACGTCGCCCCGACGCTCGCCTGGCGCGCCACCGACTGGCTCACGATCGGCGCCGGCGTCACGCTGCAGTACTTCGGCATCGTCCTCGAGCAGGACATCGACGCGGCCGGCGTCGCGGGCATGCGCCCCTACAACGCCCCGTATCCCGACTCGCCGCTGGACGTGCACCAGAACATCCACGGCCGCGACGACCTCGCCGTCGGCTGGGACCTCGGCGTGATGGTCGAGCCGATCGAGCGCCTGCACCTGGGCCTGGCCTACCACAGCAAGGTCGAGGTCCGCGCCAAGGGCCACGCGCGCTACGACGTCCCCGCGCCCGTGCAGGCCGCGTATCCCGCGTTCTTCGGCGACACCAAGATCAAGGGCGGCATCGACGAGCCCGACTACTGGATGGGCGCCGTCGTCTACGACTTCACCGACCGCCTCTCGCTCGGCGTCAACGTGACGCGCACCGGCTGGAGCTCCTGGGACGAGCTCGTGATCGAGCAGGAGCAGGCCTTCCTCCCCGGCCACGGCACGCTCCGCTCCGTCAAGGACTGGGACGACGTCTGGCGCTTCTCCGTCGGCGGCTCGTACAAGCTCGACGAGAACTGGACCGCGCTCGCGTCCTACACGTGGGACGACTCCCCGATCAACCGCAAGCACGCGGACTACCTCGTCCCGGCGGACACGCGCGAGATCTACGCGCTCGGCCTCTCGTGGGAGGACGGCCCCTGGGCGATCGACGGCATGTACTTCTTCGAGAAGATCAACGACTGCTCCTTCGGCGGCCGCCCGCAGGAGGGCGTCTTCGAGGGCAAGTACACCGGCGGCTTCTCGCACGCCTTCTCCCTCTCCGCCAGCTACCGCTTCTAGCGGCGG
>CAMNDA010000379.1 GCA_946534745.1 uncultured Verrucomicrobiota bacterium
CGCGGAGGGAAGCGCGGGGCGGCGGCGCCGCCCCGCGACGGCGGGAGGCGGCTACTTGTCGCCGTCCCCGTCCTTCTTCTCGTCGGCGGGGGCCGCCTCGGGCGTCCACTCCTCGCCGCCGAACGCCTGGTCGAAGGCGGAGGCGAGGCCGACGATGTTCTGGCCGGCCTTGAGCGACTGCTCGCTCTTGTACTCCTCGGGCATCGGGAAGTCCGCCTCGGCGTCGTTCTTCTCGCGCAGCGAGAGGCCGATGCGGCGCTCGTCGCGGTCGATGCGGACGATGCGGGCCTCGACCTCCTGGCCGATCTTGAGCGCGTCCTTGACCTTCTCCACGTGCTCCTCGCTGATCTGCGAGATGTGCACGAGGCCGTCCACGCCGCCCTCGAGCTCGACGAAGGCGCCGAAGGACGCGATCTTGGAGACCTTGCCCTTGACCTTCTGGCCGACCTGGTAGTTCGACGTGATCGTCGTCCACGGATCCTCCTGCGCCTGCTTGAGGCCGAGGGAGATGCGCTGGTTGGCCGAGTCGACCTCGAGCACGACCGCCTCGACCTCCTGGCCCTTCTGGAGCAGCTCGGTCGGGTGGTTGATCTTGCGCGTCCAGCTCATGTCGGAGACGTGGATCATGCCGTCGATGCCGTCCTCGAGCTGGACGAACGCGCCGTAGCTCGTGAAGTTGCGGACCTTGCCCTTGACGCGCGTGCCGACCGGGTAGCGCTCGGCGACGCTGTCCCACGGGTTCTCCTCGGTCTGGCGGATGCCGAGGCCGATCTTCTGGTTCTCCTTGTCGATCGAGAGGACGACGACGTCGACCTCGTCGCCGACCTTGAGCATGTCGCTCGCGCGCGCGACGTGGCGCGTCCAGGAGAACTCGGAGACGTGGACGAGGCCCTCGATGCCGGGCTCGAGCTCGACGAAGGCGCCGTAGGGGACGAGGTTGACCACCTTGCCGCGGAGGCGCGAGTTCACGGGGTAGCGCACCTCGATCGCGTCCCAGGGGTTCTCCTGCGCCTGCTTGAGGCCGAGGGAGACGCGGCCGCGCTCGCGGTCGACGTCGAGGACGACGACCTCGAGCTCCTGGTCGGGCTGCACGACGTCGCTCGGATGGCGGACGCGGCCCCAGGAGAGGTCGGTGATGTGGAGCAGGCCGTCGATGCCGTCGAGGTCCACGAACACGCCGAAGTCGGTGATGTTCTTGACCTTGCCCTTGCGGCGCTCGCCGACGACGAGCGTGTCCAGAAGCTCGCGGCGCTTCTCGGCCAGCTGGGCCTCCAGCAGCTCGCGGCGCGAAAGGATGATGTTGTGGCGCTCGGGCACGAGCTTGATGAGCTTGAACTCGTACTCGTTGCCGACGAAGCCGTCGGGCTCGTGCACCGGCACGACGTCGATCTGCGAGCCGGGGAGGAAGGCCTCCACGCCGTCGACGTCCACGATGAGGCCGCCGCGCACCTTGCTCTTCACGAGGCCCTTCACGATGGACCCCTCCTGGTAGCGCTGGAACACGGCCTCCCACTTGATCTTCTCGTCGGCGAGCTTCTTGGAGAGGACGACCATGCCGTCGTCGTTCTCGCTCTGGATGACGAGCACGTCCACCTCGTCGCCGGCCTTGACCGTCGAGATGTCGCCGAACTCGGACGCGGGGATCGCGCCCTCGGACTTGCCGCCGACGTCCACGAGGACCTCGGTGGGACGGACCTCGAGGACCATGCCCTTGTAGATGCGGTTCTCGAGCGCCTGGCCGGGATTCTCGTCGAGGAGGGCCTTGAGTTCCTGGCGCTTTTCCGTGTTCTTCTCGGTTTTCTTGAGCATTGTATGGTTCCGGCGTTTTGGTTGGTTGGTTCTTGATCGCGGCCTTCCCGGCGGCACCCGCCGCCGCGGCCGGCTGGTCCGCCCCGGACGCGCGGGAACCGGAGCGGAAAGGGCGTGGAGGATACCACAAGCCCCGCCGCGAGGCAAACGGAAAAATTCGCTCGCGCGCGATTGCATTCCGCGCGCGTTTCTGGCATACTCCGTCCAACGCCCCGCGCAAGGGGGGCGGCACATCGTTTTTCCACCAATGAAGACGGAATCCGGCATCGGCGTCGAACGCCGCGGCGAGGGTCTCGCGTGGGCGCGCGCCAGCGGCGCCGGCGCGGAGAGGCCCGACGCCGCGGGCGAGGGCGCGCCCGCGTGGCGGGGTGCGGACCCCGCCACGCTGGCGATCCCGACCGCCGACCTGCTCTTCCGCGCCGAGCGCATCCCCACCTCCGATCCGGAGGAGGTCGCCCAGGCCGCCCGACTCCTGATGGAGGCCGAGTCGCCGCTCGACCCGGCCGAGATGGTCTTCGCCCACGAGATCCTCGCGTCGGACGCCGAGGGCGCCCTCGTCCTCGCCGCCGCCGCGCCCGTCGCCGCGGTGGAGCGCCTGCGCGAGGCCGCCGGGGCCGACCCCGCCGCGGTCGCCCGCGTGGACGCCGCCGCGCTCGGCCTCGCCCGCAACCTCGCGGGCCGGCCCGAGTTCGCCGCGTCCGGCCGCCAGCCGGTCTTCGCGGAGGAGGACGGCCGCCTCGTGCTGCTGCTGCTGGAGAACGGCCGCCCGGCGCTCGTGCGCCCCGCGGGGAGCGCCCGCGCGGCCTCCGGCCCCGCGCTCTCCTCGGCGCTGCGCCTCGCGCTCCTGG
>CAMNDA010000380.1 GCA_946534745.1 uncultured Verrucomicrobiota bacterium
CGCGCCGGCGCGGTCGCCGCCGACGCAGACGCCGAGGATTCCGGGCGCGCAGCCCGCGCCCTGCGCGCGCCAGACCGCGTCCAGGAGGCAGCGGCGGACGCCCTCGAGGTCGCGGCCGGCGCCGAGGGCGTCGTCCGGGAGCGAATACTGGCGGCCCTGGTTCTCGCTGCCGCCGCCCTTCAGGAGCAGCGTCGCGCGCGGCTCCGTCCCGGCCGGGCCGAAGCGGAAGTGCATCGCGGGCGAGCCGGGGGCGAAGTTGGAGGAGACCTGGCGGCCGGAGGGGACGTCGATCACGTTGAGGCGCAGGTGCCCGGCCGCGGTCGCGGCGGCGACGGCCTCGCGCGCGGCCTCGCGGATCGGGAGCGTCGGGGTGCCGTCGGGGAGGTCGAACCAGAACGCGGGCGTGCCGGTGTCCTGGCAGACGGGGACGGACCCCGCGCACGCGAGGCCGGCGTTTTCGAGGATCGTCCCGAGCGCGGCGGCGCCGGGCGAGCCGGGCGCCTCGGCGGCGCGCGCGGCGCGGAGGGCGTCGGCGACGTCGGGCGGGAGCTCCGTCGCGGCGCGGCGGACGAGGTCGGCGAGCTGCCGGGCGAGGTCGTTCATGGGCGTTTTCCTTTCCCCGTCGCGCAGTAGCGGCGGATCGGGCAGGCGGAGCAGCGGGGGTTGCGCGGGGCGCAGATGCGCTGGCCGAGGGAGACGAAGCACGCGTTCCACGTCGTCCAGTAGCGCACCGGGAGGATGCGGCGCAACGCCATCTCGGTCTCGAGCGGGTCCCGGGTCTTCAGGAGCCCGAGGCGGTTCATGATGCGGTGGACGTGGACGTCGACGCAGATTGCCGGCTTCTTGAACGCGACGGCGACGACGAGGTTCGCCGTCTTGCGCCCGACGCCGGGCAGCTCGCAGAGCTCCTCGACCGTCTCGGGCAGGCGGCCGCCGAAGCGCGCGTCGAGGACATCTGGGATCTTCTTGATCGTCTCCGCCTTCTGGCGATAGAAGCCGACGGGGTAGATGAGCCGCGCGAGCTCGTCCGCGGAGAGGCGCCGGACGTCGTCCCACCCCGCCACGGCGGGGAAGAGCTTCTCGCGGCAGACCTTCGCGGTGCAGGCGTCCTTGGTGCGGGCCGAGCAGATCGTCGCGAGGAGGATGCGGAACGGCGACTCGCCCTGCGCGCCCATGAGGTCGATGACGGGCGCCGGGCTCGCCGCGAAGTCCGCGGAGAGCAGGCGGTGGACGGCTGGGATGTCGGAGGCTTTCAATGCGGAACGCCGGAGCGGCGGCGAGAACGCGACGGATTCTAGCATTCGTCCGCTTCGGACGCAAATTGCGAGCGGCCGTGGACATGCGCCCCGCCGCGGGGCGATTTGACGCGCGCGCGCGAGGGGCGTATAATGCGCCGCAGAAAACAAACCTTCTCCCCACCTTCCCCTTCCCGCTTTGGACGCGCAACGGCCACTCGGACGGCAAAGCCGCCACGGAACAGCTTAACCACCGAACCATGAAGAAGCTCCTCCTCCCCCTCCTCGCGCTCGCCGCGCTCGCCCTGCCCGCAAGTGCCGCGATCAACCTTCAGTCGATCAAGCCGGACGGCTTCGCCCACGGCGTCGTGTTCACGGTCGATGAATACGCAAACAACGAGGCCCGCGCCACGCTCACGAACTTCCCGGTTCTCGTGCGCCTCTCGGAAAGCGGCATCTCCGGCTTTGACTACGACGACGTTCTCGTCTCCGGCGGCGGCGACATCCGGTTCGCCGACGCGAACGGCACTGCGTTGCCGTTCGAGATCGACACATGGGCGAACAACGCCACATCCCTTGTCTGGGTCACGCTTCCCGTGATGACGAACGGCACCGAGTTCGCGATGTTCTACGGAGCCGCCCAGAGCGACGCGACCGCCTTCGTCGCGGCGAGGGACCCCTGGGCGGACTACACCGGCGTCTGGCACCTCGGCGACAGCGGCACGGGTTCGGGCAAGACGGTCAGCGACTCCACGACGAACCGGCTCACGGGTACGACGGCTTCGAACTCGAGCAAGCTCATGAGCGATGGCGCCGTTGGCGGCGCACGGAAAATCTGCGCCTCGACGAACTCGAAGAATCAGGAGCAGATTTCCGTTTCGCTTTCCGATTCGGCCAAGAAGGCCGCGGTGGATGCACTGGTTCCGCGTTTCTCGGTCTCTCTCTGGTACCGTGTCAAGGAAAGCACGGAAACGTCCATCCAGTGGGATTACCTGATCGGCCGGAAACCTTCCGAAAAAAGCAATGCGAGTGCCGGCTGGGCGATTCAAATGTCGGATCCCAGCACTGGTGGCGGCACGAAAAATGGGATTCGAGTCTGGTCCAACGAGACAACCGACGGTGCCCCCCCCGCCTCCGCCATTCCGGTCATCGGACAAGCCACATGGACAACCGTAGCATGGTTCAAATTGGATGTGGTCTACGACAACAGCAACTATTCGCTCTACCTCAACGGAGCCCTTGTCAAAAGCGGCGCCCTCAAGGGGAACGCCGCCAACGGAAGCTCCACCACCCTCGGCATCGGCGGTGCAGCTCCGACGACGGATGTAATCCGTCCTTTCACCGGCGACATGGACGAGGTCCGTCTGCGCCGCGGAATCGTGAGCGAGGACTGGGTTGCCGCGGACTATGCGACGCAGACGAGCGCTTCGTTCCTTTCCGCCGGAACGGTCGAGAAGGTCGGCGCCTCCACCCGGCCGACCGCCGAATTCGAGGTCCTAGACACAGGCGCGGCCTTCCTTCAGTTTTCCGGCAGGGTCACTTCGCTCGGCGAGGGGGCGACCGCCTGCACGCTGCACTACAAGTACTGGAAGGATTCCGAGTCGGAACCCGTCGGCTGGACCTCCTTCGCGACGGGCGTCGGCGCGGGTGCGCCGGTCAGCCATTTCGTGGTCGGACTGGATCCTCTCACCGACTACCACGTCGCCTTTAAGGCGTCGAATAATCTCGCGACGCCGGAAGACTCGGACATCGTCCCGAAGGTCTTTACGACGAGCGGCGTCGGCGACGCAGGCGAATCGGGCGGCGTGTCCGAACGCCAGCTCGACGAGTTCGTCCACACCTTCATGGTCACGGAACGCGGCGTCTCGGAATTCGAGTTCACGCCGCCGACGGGCGTGACGAAGGTCGAGGCGCTCGTCGTCGCCGGCGGCGGCGCGGGCGGCTACAACCATGGCGGCGGCGGCGGCGGCGGCGGCCTCGTCCACGACGATGCGCTTGCTGTCGTGCCCGGACAGACCTACACGGTCCATGTCGGAACCGGTGGAGTGGCCTCGGCGTCGGCGAGCGTCTACGGCGGCAACGGCGGCAATTCGTCGATCGCCCTTAACGGCGCCGCGCTCGTTTCGGCCACGGGCGGCGGAGCGGGCGGCAACGGTGGTTCCAATACGGCCGGCAAGGTCGGCGGCAGCGGCGGCGGCTCGTCGGCCGACGTGGCCGGCGGCGCCGGGACGACGGGGCAGGGATTCGCCGGCGCCAAAGGCAACGGCAACCAGGCCGGCGGCGGCGGCGGCGCGAAGGCGTCCGGATCCGAGCCCGTGGTGGGCGGCACCAAGGCGGTTTCGTCCGGTGGTGGCGGCAGCGGCCTTTCCTTCGAAATTTCCGGCGCGACCGTCTTCTATGCGGGCGGCGGAGGAGGCGGCGGTGCAAAGTCCCTCCAGAGCAATACCTACGGAACCGCGGGTTCCGGCGGACTCGGCGGCGGCGGAGAGGGAGGACAGGAAACGGACACCGCCGATACCGCTATCGCCGAAGACGGAACCGACGGCCTCGGCGGCGGCGGTGGCGGTGGCGGCGCCCTGTCCGGCTACGAAAAGGGCGGCAACGGCGGCAACGGCGTCGTGATCATCCGCTACGGCGCGGGCGGCGACGGCGACGGCGTTGTGCATCCCACGGTTTCGCTGACGGGCCTGACCTACGACGATTCGACCGGCGATGCGACGGTGACCTATCGCGTCGGTTGGGCCGGCGACGGGTACGACCGTGCGGACGTGTCCGCGATCTGGGGGTACGACGAGGACAAGCTCGTCTACACGAATGCCGCCTCGACGGCCCCCGCGATCGGCCAGGGAACGGGATCGTTCTCGCTGCCGCGCATGAGCAAGACGATCTTCGTCCGGCTCCTCGCGACGAACTCCGGAAACTACACCGGCGTTTCGCCGGAAGTGAAGACGCTCCACCTCTTCAACCCGGCGGCCCCCGGCGGCACCGTCGCTGCGACGCCGTCCTACACGACCGCTTTGTTCGCCGCGACCGTGACGAACCTCGGCGCGGGCGCGACGAGCGTCTCGGGCGTGTTCCAGGTCTGCACGGACAAGTTCTTCGACGAAGGCACCTACACGACCTTCGCGGCCGACGAACCGATTCTGTCGGCCGGGACTCTTGCCGGATCGGCCACAGGACTTTCGCCGAACACGACCTACTGGGTCCGTGCCTCGCTCACGAACGACGTCCCGGCCGACTACGACACCGCCCCCGTCTCCTTCCAGACGCTTGCGATGGGCTCGCCCGCCGGCACGGCCGGCGCCCCGACCGCAACGGATACGACGATTTCCGCGGATGTAACGGTCTCGGACTTCGGCGTCGGCGCCACCTCGGCGACCATGCGACTCGAAGCCTCCACCACGGGCGATTTCGCGACTGCCGTCGCCTCCACGGACATCGCCGCGACGACCGGAGTCGCGCAGACCCTGACCGTTTCCGGGCTCTCGCCTGAAACGACCTACTACCTGCGCGCCGTCCTCGAGAACGACGGCGGCCTTCAGACCATCCTCGCCGTTGGATCCGCGACCACGACCGAAGCGGCGGTGGTCTTGGTCGAATTGACGTTTCCCTCGATGCCGGCGAACGTTTCGGTCGCCTCGGTGACGACGAACGGCGTCGCAGTCGTGCCCGAGAACGGCATCTACACGGTCGAGGCCGGCGCGGAGGCGACCGTGACGTTCGCGGCGGCGGCGGGATACGTCCTCGCGGGCGCTTCGACCGCCACGATCACCGTGGACGCCGACATGGTGTTCCCGTCCGCGTCCATTCCGGGCGCCACGGCGGCGACGGCGACCCTTACGATCGGCACGATCCCCGCGAACGTGACGCTCGTTTCCGTGACGGTCGACGGCGGGCCCGTCGAAGGCGTCAATGGCGTCTACACGGTCTACAGCAACGCCACCGTCGTCGCGACGTTCGCCGCGGCGTCCGGCCACCGCCTCGTCGGGAGCGCGACGGTCTCCGTCTTCATGGACGGGGACAAGACGCTGGCCACCGCCGACATGCCGACCGCGGAGGCGCTTCCGATCCCGGAGGTCGGCCAGAGCGCAAAGAAGGTCTATGCCAAAAAAACGGTTACGCTCACGGCGTCCGCGGAGGGCGCGACGTCGTACCGCTGGCTGAAGAACGGCGAGCCGATCGAAGGGGGCACGAACGGAACGCTGACGGTGGCTTGGCGCAGTCCGAAGAACGATCCGACGGACACCTATCAGGCCGTGGCCGTCTATGTCATCGACGGTTACGGTTCGACGACGGACAGCGGAGCTTCGACGGCAATGACCGTTACGAACCTGCCGATGGGTACGGTAATCATAGTCCGGGGGGGGGCTCCGGCACCTCCTCCGCCCCACGACTACAGCGCCGACTACCTCACCTTCCGGGTGCGCACCCCGGGCACGATCTGCTGGAGGGCCGAAGGAGACCTGACGAAGACCATCGAGTACAAGATCAACGATGGCGAATGGACATCCATCACTTCCGCTTCGGGTGGTGGCGCGACCATTTCCGTTGCGAAGGGCGACCTCGTGCGGTTCAGGGGACGCAACGAAGTCTATGCCACGGGCAGGGACGCGTATTCCGGCTTCGAGGGCGGAACGGCGACCTACGACATCGAAGGCAACATCATGAGCCTTCTGTGCGGAGACGACTTCGCCGAAAGCACGGCCCTCCCGGACCGCGAATACATCTTCTGCTCGTTGTTCAAGAAAGCCCCGGTGGTTTCGGCGGAACACCTCGTCCTCCCGGCAACCACGCTCAAGGTCTACTGCTACCGATCCCTGTTCAGCTATTGCACGACGCTGACCAGGGCTCCCGAACTTCCGGCCACGACGCTCGCCCAGGGATGCTACTGGTATATGTTCGAGCAATGCGCCATCACGGTGGCACCGGTCCTCGAAGCCGCCACGTTGGTCAATGAGTGCTACTACCATATGTTCGATGGATGCAGACTCCTGAATCGAATCACATGCCTTGCCACGGACGGGTTCAAAACCTCCAACTGCCTGGCGGACTGGGTGAAAAACGTGGCTGCCGAGGGCGCGTTCGCCAAGGCCTCCAACGTAACTTCCTGGAAGACAGGCGCCAGCGGCATACCCACGGGATGGATCGTGTGCGAGGATGTTCTGCTGCTGCCACCCGAAGTGGCGTTCTACGGCGACGAGATCGAACTGGAATGCGAAACGGCTGGCGCCGAAATCCACTACCGGCTCGGGCAAACGGGTGATTTCGCACTGTACACGCAGCCGATTTCCATCGTCGCGGACACTGTCGTCGAGGCGTATTCCACCTGTCGGGGCCACACGAGCCAGACCATAACCCAGACGTGCGTGTACGAGCACGAGACTCCGTTCCAGATGTCGAACAAGGACCTCCCGACCTGGAGATACGGCGGCAGCACCGTCACCACGCCCTATTCCGTCAACCGGATCGACGGACACTCGTCCAGCTACGCCAAGGGCACGTTCGTGTTCGGCACCTCCGTAACGCTCCGGGCG
The DNA here is from genome assembly GCA_946534745.1 of uncultured Verrucomicrobiota bacterium. Lineage (GTDB taxonomy): Bacteria > Verrucomicrobiota > Kiritimatiellia > RFP12 > UBA3636 > UBA3636. The sequence goes on from CAMNDA010000380.1 coordinate 6,770, forward strand.
GCCCAGCCGACCTACCTGTGGTTCCAGCACGCCGACCAGAGCGCGGACATCTACGTCGACGACGTGAAGGTCGGGACGCACTGGGGCGGCTACAATGCGTTCTTCTGCGACATCAGCGAATACGTCCACCGCGGACGGAACGACATCCGGGTGGCGCTGTGCAACACGACGCGGAACGAATTGGCTCCTGCGGCCGGCGACTTCAACTTCAACGCCACGCTCGGCAACGTCAAGCTGTTCACGAGCCCGGTCCTTCCGGCGATGGAATACGGTTACGACGGATTCCATGTGACTTCGGCCGTCACCTCGGCATCCGCCACCGTGTATGTCAAGACCAAGGTCCCGGCCGGCGCGTCCCTCACATGCACCATTTCCGATGGTTCGTACACCTGGACCGACACACAGCCCAGCACGGGAAGCGAACAGACCTTCACGACCACAATATCCAACCCGCATCTGTGGAACGGAACGATCGACCCGCATCTCTACACGGTGACGTTGGAGATCTACAAGGACGGGGACCTGTACCACCGATACCAGCGTCCATACGGGTTCCGGTACTATGAGTACGCCATCGACAGAAGCGGCATCGTCCAGGGCGGGAACTACACGGGCTTCCTGCTCAACGGGCAACCGTACAAACTGAGGGGCGTCTGCATGCACGACGACGTGGAGGGGAAGGCCAACGCGCTCGACGACGCCGACTACGACCAGGAGTTCGCCATCCTGCAGGAGCTGGGGTGCAACTTCGTCCGGCTCGCGCACTACCCGCACCCGAAGGAGGTGTACGACCGGTGCGACCGGCTCGGAATCATCGTCCAGACCGAAGTGCCTTGCGTCAACAAGCTCCAGTCCACCATGCCGGACGACTACTACACGCACCTCGCGACGCAATACACGGATATGGTCCAGCAGCACTACAACCACCCCTGCATCGTGTTCTGGGGGCTCAGCAACGAGACCGTCAAGGACGACGCGGCGTTCGGCAAGGAAAAAATCGAAGGATACTACGACCTCATCAAGGGACTCGATCCCGAGCGCATGGTCGGCTATGTCATGTCCCACAGCGTCGACAACCCTTCCGGGTACTACAACCACCCGAAGGTGGATTGGTTCGGCTGCAACCTCTATGTCGGATGGTACATCGACAAGACAAGCAACAACCCTTCGACTCGGTTGAACACGCGCCTGGCGAACACCCTGACAAGGCTCGGCAAGCCGCTTGCTCTATCGGAGTATGGATGCGGGGGAACGCAGCATTGCCACTCCACGAACTTCCTGAACACGACAACCTCCGGAAACAACCCAAGGCACGACATCGAGTACCAGATGTGGCTGCACGAAGGGCACATCGCCGCGATCCGAAACTACCCGCAGCTCCTCTTCACAAGCCAGTGGCAGCTGTTCGACATCGCGGTGGCCAACAGAAACGAGGGTTTCACGGAGTGCCTCGACGGCGTGAACGTGACAACCAACGACGTCCTTCGACGGCTGAACAACAAGGGTCTCGTGGAACGCGACCACCGCACGAAAAAGGACACATTCTACCTCTACAAGGCGGAATGGAATTCGAAGGACAAGTTCGTCCACATCTGCGGCAAGGACTACACGAAGACGACCGGACGCGCGCTCAAGTGCTACACCAATGACGGCGACACCCTGTCCCTGTACGTTGGAGACGGCGAGACGCCGCGCGAGACGGTTCCCGTCCTCAACCACATCGCGGTATTCACGGCGACGGACTTCCCGTCCGGGGTCGAGATCCGAGTCAAGGGCGCCACCAAGTCGGACACGGTGACTTTCCAGTAATACACCGACCCGCCGAAGCCCCCGCTCCTACCTCGTCCCGCCGGCGCGGCGGAGGGCGTCGGAGAAGTTCGTCTCGACGAAGTCCTCGAAGGCGTCGACGAGGAGCCGGTTGCGGGTCTGGCGGACGAACTTGTTCGGGCCGATCGTGCCGGCGCACTTGAGCAGCGGGAGGGCGGGCCCCTCCTCTCGGACCTGGCGCGAGGGGACGAGGCCCTCGTCGACGAAGACCTGGAAGACCTCGCGCATCTGCGCGGGCGTGAACTCCCGCCGCGCCTCGACGAACGAGTTCCACGAGCGGTGCGAGATGTCCTGGGCGAAGGCGTCGACGACCTGCGGGCTCGGGCCGGTCTTCAGGACGGCGGCGCCGGTGCCGTAGAGCTCCAGCCGGCACGGCCAGCGGAAGCGGCGGTCGTCCGGCGCGGGCAGGTAGAGGAACGTCGCGTTGTCGAGGCCGGACTGGACGACCTCGTACTGCTTGTGCGGCAGCCGGTCGGTCGGCGCATAGGCGCAGCCGGCCGCGGCGATCGCCGCCGCCGCGGCGATCGCCGCGAATGCTGAATGCTGAATGCTGAATGCTGAATGATACGACATCCGACGTGCTCCCTTGCGGTGTTTCACGGATGTCCGCGCGGGGGCTGCGCCCCCCGCGGATATCCTACCTCGCCTTGTAGATCTCCGCATGGTCGAGCCCCCAGACGGGCGGGGAGAACTCGCCGGGCTTCACGCCCTTGAGTGCCGCGACCATCTGGTAGAGCTTGGCGTCGAGGCGGTCGACGAAGCTCAGGACCTCCGCCTCGGGGATCTTGGGCGGGACGGGGCTGCCGAACTCGGCTTCGCCGTGGTGCGAGAGGACGAGGTGCTGCAGCAGGAGCGCCTTCTCGCGGTCGGCGCCGGTCTCGGCGGCGGCGCGCTCGACGTTCACGACGCCGCGGACGATGTGGCCGACGAGGCGGCCGTCCACGGTGTAGCCGTCGACGAGCCCGAGCGAGCTGGTGTTCATCTCGTCGAGCTTCCCGAGGTCGTGCGCGATGACGCCGGAAAAGAGCAGGTCCTTGTCGAGGTAGCGGTAGATCTCGGCGAGCGCGCGGGAGGCGCGGAGCATCGTGACGGTGTGGTGCAGCAGGCCGCCGAGCGTCGCGTGGTGCATCGACTTGGCGGCGGGCGCGGTGAGCAGGCGCCCGCCCTCGCAGGCATGGTCGAGGAGCTTCCCGACGATGGCGCGGAGCGAGTCGTCGCGGATGGCGTCGGCGGTGGCGCGGACCTCGGCGAGCATGCTCTCGGGCGTCTCGGGCGCGGCGGGGATGAAGTCGGCGGGGGCCTTGCCGTCCTCGGGCCTCGCGGGCGAGAGCGAGTCGATCCGGAGCTGCAGGTGGCCGTTGTATTCGTTGCCGAGGCCGCGGACGCGGACGACGGTGCCGACGGCGGGCGGCTCGCCGGAATAGTCCCACCATTTGGCGGGGACGGCGCCGGTGCGGTCGACAAGGGAGACGTCGAGGAACTTCTTTCCGTTCGCGGTGGCGCGCATGCCGGACTCCTTGACGAGGAGCCAGCCCTCGAAGCGCACGTTCGGGCGGATGTCGGAAACGGTCTGGGAATAGGGTTCGCCTTGCATGGCGCCGCAGTCTACCAGAACCCCGCCCGCCGCGCAACGCGCGCGGCTAGTCGCGAGCGGCGGAGAGGCAGAGGATGCGGACGGCGCCGGCGGCGCGGAGGGCGGAAGCGGCGGCGGCGAAGGTGGCGCCGGTCGTCATGACGTCGTCGACGAGGAGGATGCGCCTTCCGAAGGCGTAGGGCTCGCGGGCGCGCGGGACGGCAAAGGCGCCGGCCATGTTGCGGCGGCGGGCGTCGCGGTCCTTCTTCGTCTGCGTGGCGGTGTCGCGCACGCGGGAGAGCAGGCGCGGCTCGCACGGGACGCCGAGGCGGCGCGAAAGGTCGCGCGCGAGCAGCTCCGCCTGGTTGAAGCCGCGGCGCAGGCGCTTGAAGGGGTGCAGCGGGATCGGGACGACGGCGTCCGGCCGCTCCGCCGCGTAGTGCGCGAGGAAGCAGCCGTGCATCCATTCGCCGAGGACGGGCGCGAGCCAGGTCTCGCGCCGGTACTTCAGGCCGTGGACGAGCTTCCGCATCGGCCCGCGGAGCAGCGCCGCCGAGCGCGCGAGGTCGAACGCGGGGCGCTCCTCGCGGCAGTGCCGGCAGACGGAAGAGGCGGTGCCGAGCGCGGCGTCGCGGTCGATGAGCGTCTTGCCGCAGATCGCGCAGCAGCCCTCCGCCGGACGCACCTCGACCTGCGCGCGGCATTCGGCGCAGAGCGCCTCGCCGCCCGGCGCCCCGCACGCGGCGCATCCCTGCGGGTAGAGCAGGCGGAGCCAGTCGGTCAGAGGGAACAGATTCAATGCTGAATGCTGAATGCTGAATGCTGAATGAACCTGCCGGCGCGAGGCTACGAACGGGAGGAGAGGACGGACTCGATGGCGTCGCAGGTGCGGGCGAGGGCGCCGCGGGAGCCGGCGACGGCGGCGGCGGCGCGGGCGCCGAGCGCGGCGCGCGCGGAGGCGTCGGAGAGCAGGCGCGAGACCTCGCGGGAGAGCGCGTCGGCGTCCGGAACCTCGAGCACCGCGCCCTCCCGGCGGAAGACCTCCATCGCGGGCTTGAAGTTCTCCGTGTGGGGGCCGACGAGCGTCGCCTTGCCGAGCGACGCGGGCTCGATCATGTTCTGGCCGCCCTCGTTCGGCGCGAGCGTCTTGCCGACGAACACCAGGTCCGAGAGCGCGTAGAGCGCGAAGAGCTCGCCGGTCGTGTCGACGAGGAGGACGGTCTCACGGTCCGGTGGTCTGGTGGTCTGGTGGTCCGCGGCCGCCTGCGAGCGGCGGAGGACGCGGAAGCCGGCGGACTCGAGCTCGGCGGCGACCTCGGCGGCGCGCTCGAAGTGGCGCGGGACGAGGACGAGGCGCGCGTCGGGGCAGGCGGGGAGGGCGTCGCGCCAGGCGCGGGCGAGCGCGAGCTCCTCGCCGGGCCAGGTCGAGCCGCCGAGGAGGACGATGGGAGAATGCTGAATGCTGAATGCTGAATGCTGAACGACCCCCTCAGGCTCGCTTCGCTCGCCAGCTCCC
>CAMNDA010000381.1 GCA_946534745.1 uncultured Verrucomicrobiota bacterium
GAAGACGCCCGGGGAGGAGCTGGTCGTGCTCTGCTCCACGTTCCCGGACTCCTCCATCGAGGGGTACCTGGGCTGGGCCGGATGCCGCGTCGACACCGTGAACGGCGTCAAGGTCCTCAACCTGCGGCATCTGGCGGAGCTGGTCGACGGCTGCACGGACGAGTTCATCCGGTTCGGCATGGACGACAACGACGAATGGAACGACGATCTGGTCGTCGACGCCGCTCAGATGCGCGAGGCGACCCCGCGCGTGATGGAGCGCTACGCCATTCCCGCCGACCGGAGCTCCGACCTGAAGGAAGAATCCGCCCCGGTGGAAGAGGCCGAGTGATGTCCGCGCCCTACTTCCCGACGGGAGCGACTGCGATTGCGGAGAGGACGCCGGGGCGGGAGGCGTCGTAGGAGACGCGGAAGGAGACGGGCGAGGTGCCGTCGTAGGCGAAGTCGGCGGTCGCGCCGTCGGCGGAGATCGAGAGGCCGTCGACGCCGTCGGCGCCCGCGAGGCGAAACGGCGAGGGCTCGGCGGGGGAGGGCGAGGGGGAGCCGAGCTGGTCGGAGAGGATGGCGGCGGCGATGTCGGGCTTCTCCTCCAGGATCGTCGCGCGGTAGCGTCCGGCGGGGAGCGCAAGCGGGAGCCACGGGCCCTCGACGGCGGTGCACGGCGGGTGCGGCCCGGGCGCGAAGGCGAGATCGTCCGGGGCGGGGACGAAGCCGCCGGTCTTCTCGTCGGGGATGCGCGCAAGCGTTGTCGAACCGAACTCGTGGTAGAGATCGATGGCGGGGAGGCGGAGCGCGCCGTCGGAGTCCGGAGCGGGGAGTCCGCCGAGCGCGGGATCGCGCGCGTAGGCGACGTAGGAGATGCGCGCGTCGCCCGGGGTGGAGAGGTGCGTCCAGAGGTTGGAGGAGGGGTCGAGGGCGGGGAGGAAGGCGAGGCGCCAGTCCGGGGCCGGGGCCCCGGGCGCGGAACCGGCTTCGCGGCTTGCGCGGAAGAGGTTGGTGGAGGAGTGGAGCGAGCCGTCGGCGTCCGTGAAGGAGGAGACGAGGACGAGGTCCTTGCCGGCCTCGGCGCGGACGAGCCAGCCATAGCCCTCGCGGTGGATTTCGGCGAAGGAGCGGACCTTTGTGGCGGCGTTCGCCTGGGGCGGGCGCACGCCCCAGTGGCGGGTGGGCGGCTCAAGTGACGAGTGACGAGTGACGAGTGACGAGTGGGATGAGGGATTGTCGACGACGGCGAAGGCCCAGGCGCCGTCGGCGCGGGCGAGGAGACGAAGCCTCGGGTTGGCGAGGTGGCGGCGGAGGGTGGCGCCGAAGGGGAAGAGGGAGACCTTGGCGGGGAAGGCGTCCTCGTGGAGGATCACGTGCGTGACGCCCGTCTTGCGGAGGGCGGCGTACTGGTCGTCGGTGAAGTCGCCCTCGGTCATCGTCTCGAAGCGACGGAAGACGCGCTCGACGTAGGCGGGCTCCGTGACGGCGGCGTAGCCGTTGAGCATCCGCAGCCCGGCGCGCATGGCGTGGTATTCGTAGATCGAGCTGTAGGAGGAGTCGCCGGGCCAGATCGGCAGGACGAGCGCGCGCGGCACGAGCCCGCGCGCCTCGGCGTCGGAAACGGCGGCCGCGTAGGCGGCGTTGGGGCCGGGAAGGAGGCATACGCCCGCGCGCATGCCGCGCGAGGCGGAGAGGAGGACGGCGAGCACCAGCGCCGCGGCGGGAAGCGCGCGGAGGAAGGGTCGGCGGCGCGGCGCCCGGCGGAGCGTCTCCGCCGCGGAGGCCGAGGCGCGTTCGCGCTGGCCGGAGGCGAGGCGCGAGAGCGCGAGCGGCGCGGCGGCGCGGCGCAGGAGCGGCGCGAGGGCGGAGAGGGACGACCAGGCGAGCGCGAGGAACGCCGCGTAGAGCGTCGGGAGGAGGCAGAGGACCTTGAGCGGCTGGCGCACCATCCGGAAGGGCGGGACGAGCCTGCGGACGGCGCGCAGGAGGAGGGCGTCCCCGGGGCCGTTCGTCCCGAGGGCGAGGAAGAAGGTGGCGACGATCGCCGCGCCGAGGAGGAGCCCGGCGAGCGCGGCGCGGAGCGCGGCGGTGTCGCGCGGGGCGGGGGCCTCGACGCGGGTCGAGAAGCGCGGGTCGAAGACGATCGCCGGCGAGCGGAACGGCGCGGTGCGGCGCCGGCGCAGGAGGCGCCAGGCCAGGACCAGGGCGGCAGCGAGCAGCGCGAGGCCGGCGAGCGAGAGCAGCGCCGCGATCGCCCAGCCCTGGTGGAGCTGCTCGGGCGAGTGGCTGAAGTAGGCCGGGTCGAAGAAGGCGTGCCAGTCGGGCGAATGGCGCGCGAGATCCTGCATCGAACGGCCGCCGGCGGCGTCGGTCGAGGCGTAGGCGCGCTTGGCGGCCCGGCCGAGCGCGCCGCAGACCGCGCCGCCGAGCAGGATCGGCGAGAGGGCGCGGACGAGCCGAAGGAAGCGGCGGCGCGAGGCGAAGGGGTTCGCGGGCGAGCGCAGGAGCGCGACGAGGCCCCAGAGCGGGAGGGCGAGCACGGCGAAGAGGAAGCAGTGCAGGTCGGCCGCGTAGCAGCAGAGCACGAGCGCGCCCGCGAGGACGCCGCCGCGGAGGCGCCGGTCGCGCACGGCGATGTCGACGCCGAGCGCGACGCCCGGGACGAGCCCCATGCCGAAGCCGGTGGGGGATCCGCCGGCCAGGACGACCCAGCGGTAGGGGACGCACGTCGCGAGCGCGGCGCAGGCGAGCGCCGCGACGGGGCCGGCGCCGCAGCGGCGGGCGAGGGCGTGGCAGAACGCGAGCCCGAGGAGGATCGAGAGCCACTGGGCGAGGTTCCAGGCGAAGGCGTCGGACGCCCCCGCGGCGCGCGCGAGGGAGTAGGGGAGGGCGAACGGGAAGTAGCACAGGTCCGGGCGCGGCGGGCGGGCCTCGTCGGACGTATTGAACTCCCAGAGGTTGCGGAACCAGGGGAGGCGGCCGCGGAGGTAGGAGTCGAAGAGGTCGAAGTGGTAGAGCAGCTGCAGGTGGTCCCCCTGCACGAGCGTGCGCGCGGGGGCGTCCCCGGCGTAGCAGGTGTAGGCGATGCCGCGGGCGACGTGCGCGGGGAGCGGCCGGAGGAACGCGGCCCAGAGCGCGAGCGCGAGCGCGGCGAGCGCCAGGGCGGCGCGGAGGCTGGGGTGTCGGCGCAGGGGCGTCATGGGGCGGGCGGCGCTCCGGCGCCCCCGCCGGGACGGCCGTCCCCGCGGCGCCGGCCGCGGACCGCGGCCAGCACGCCCGCCGCGGCGAGCGCGGCGAGGCAGAGCAGGATGATCGCGATGCCGAGGGCGGACGAGCGCCCGGCGGGCGCGGGCTCGGAAACGGCGGCGAGGAGGAGTGCGTTCATGGGGCGGAGGCTATACCGGGCGGCGGGGTTTGTCAAGCCGCTTGACGCGTCCGGCGGTTTCCCTTATACTCCCCCGCAACGAACGCGAACCGCGTCCGGTTTCCCCCCTTTGCGAAAAAACCCGGAAACAGACCCATGAGCGAAGAACCCGAACAGCCCGTCGAGGAAGTCCAGAACGAAGAGGAACTCGACGAGAGCGAACGCGCCTATCGCGAAATGCAGAAGCTCTTCGAGGAGCTCTCCTTCCGCGAGCGCTGGCGCCGGATGATGGCCGGCCTCAAGATGCCGCACGACACGGGCGAGTACAAGTTCGCCCGCCTCCAGCTGCAGCGCCTCTCCGGCCCGGCCGTCGCGGTCGCCGTCCCGCTGATCACCGTCATCATCCTCCTGCTCCTCCCGCGCCGCGAGGCGCCGCCGCCCGTCACGGCCGCGGTCGAGATCGTCGAACCGCCGGAGGACATCGACATCGAGGAGCCGCCGCCGGATCCGCCGGAGCCGCCGGACATGCTCGAGCCGCAGGACAGCGACATCGACGGCCCGGTGGGCGACATCACGCCCGTCGAGCAGCCGGCCGAGGTCTCCAACGAGCCCGTCTCCGCCAAGCCCGCCGAGATGACGACCGTGGCGAACGTGAAGTCCCCGATCGTGATGCCCGGCATCATGGCGAGCCGCAACCCCGGCCAGCGCGGCCGCGCCCTCGGCAAGTGGGGCGCCGGCGGCGGCGACGCGACGGTGATGCGCGCCCTGCGCTGGCTCAAGATGCAGCAGAAGAGCGACGGCTCGTGGGGCGACGACGGCCAGTTCCGCACGGCCCTCACCGGCATGGCGATCCTCACGTACCTGGCGCACAACGAGACGCCGGCGCCGGACACCGAGTTCGGGCCGACGGTCGAGCGCGCGATCCGCTTCCTCTGCGACAGCCTGGGCAGCGGCGAGTACTTCCGCGACAAGGACGGCAACAACTACTCCCACCCGATCGGCGTCTACGCGCTCGGCGAGGCCTACGCGATGACGAAGAACCCGCTCGTGAAGAGCGCGGTGGAGCGCGCCGTCCAGCCCATCATCCGCGGCCAGAACCCCGCCAACGGCTGGGAGTACAAGATGGCCCCGACCGCCCGTACGGACACCTCCTACTCCGGCTGGTGCGCCCAGGCCATCAAGGCCGTCCACGCCTCCGGCGCGCAGGCCCCCGGCCTCGACGAGTGCTACGAGAAGGCGAAGCACGCGTTCGACTCGACGTTCAACGGCGACCACTTCTTCTACCAGAACACCGGCACCGGAGCCAACGGCCACCCGGGCGAGACCCCGATCGCGACGCTCTGCATGCAGCTGCTGGAGCAGTACGCCGACCCGAAGGTCAAGGCGGCGATGTCCTACATGGACGCCTGCACCTACGACTTCGAGCACTGGGAGAACCAGCCCTGGGGCGCCCAGGGCCCCTCGCCGGTCTACTACTGGTACTACCTCACGCAGGCCAAGTTCCAGGTCGGCGGCGCGACGTTCGGCGCATGGAACAAGATGTTCCTGCCCGAGCTCCAGAAGCGCCAGCAGATCATCAAGGGCGAGGGCGGCGCGTCCGGCTATATGGACCTCAACGGCAAGTACCGCGACATCGGCTGGTGGGACAGCCCGTCCCGCGGCGAGGCGTTCCGCTCCAACAAGGGCGGCCTGCCCTGCACGTGGTACCAGGGCGGCGCGGCCACCCAGGGCTCGACCTCGCTCGACTGCCGCATCATGGACACCACGCTCTGCGCGCTGCAGCTGATGGTCTACTACCGCTTCCTCCCGACCTCGCAGCAGGTGGACACCAGCGTCGCGGGCGCGGACGTGCTCGCCAAGCCCGTCGTCAAGAAGAGCGACGACGTGAAGGTCCAGGTCACCCGCAAGCGCAGCAACTAGGTCGAATGGTCACACCGTCGCACCGTCACACCGTGTGACCGTGTGATCGTGTGACCGTGTGATCGTGTGACCGTGTGACCGTGTGACCGTTCTACCGATGGACGAACCCGATTTGTCGGTGGATCTCGGCGGCCTCCGGATGAAGAATCCGGTCACGGTCGCCTCGGGGACGTTCGGATTCGGCCGCGAATACGCGGAGTGGATCGACCTGACGAAGCTCGGCGCGGTCACGTGCAAGGGCGTGCGGCTCGACCCGTGCCCGGGCAACCCGCAGCCGCGCGTCACGGAGGTCCGCGGCGGCGTCCTCAACGCGATCGGCCTGCAGGGGCCCGGCGTCGAGGGACTCGCCCGCGAGGGCCTGCCGTTCCTCCACCGGCTCGGCGTCCCGGCGATCTGCAACGTCTGGGGTCGCTCCGTCGGGGAATACGCCGAGGTTGCGCGCCGCCTCTCCGCCGAGCCGGGCTGCTCGGCGATCGAGCTCAACGTCTCGTGCCCCAACGTCCACGAGGGCGGCGCCGCGTTCGGCACCGACCCGCGGACGCTCGCCGCCGTCGTCCGCGCCGCCCGCGCGGCGACGAGGCTGCCGCTCTTCGTCAAGCTCGCGCCGAACGTCCCGGACGTCGTCCCGTTCGCCCGCGCGGCGGAGGGCGAGGGCGCGGACGCGCTCTCGATCAGCAACACGATCCCCGCGATGCTGATCGACGTCGAGCGCCGCCGCCCGTTCCTCGCGAACGTCCAGGGCGGGCTCTCCGGTCCGGCGCTGCACCCGGTCGCCGTGCGCCTCGTCTGGCAGGCCGCGGCCGCCGTGAGAATCCCGATCCTCGGCATGGGCGGCATCGTCGAGCCGGAGGACGCGATCGAGTTCCTGTGCGCGGGCGCGACGGCGGTCGCGGTCGGCACGGCGAACTTCGCGGACCCCGCCACGCCGCTGCGCGTCATCGACGGCATCCGCGACTACATGGCGCGCCACAACCTCGCGCGCGTCTCCGACATCGCGATTCCGCGCTAGTGGAATCCGGCGCGTTCGAGGAGGACGGCGGACCAGTCTTCGGGCGCGGAGGGCAGGTCCTCCCAGGCGGGGACGCCGTCGGCGACGCCGTTCGCGGCGAAGAACGCGCGCAGCTTCTCGTGGAGGGCGCGCGACTCTTCCTCGCGGCCCTGGAGCGCGCGCAGGAGCGTCGCCTCGCGCAGGGCGCCGGCGTAGGCGTGGCGGATGCCGGCGTAGGGGCTCTCCCGCATCGCGAGCTCGACCGCGGCGATGGCGGAGTCGGCGAGGTCCGGGTTCGCCATCGCCCGGAAGGTCCACCCCTCCTCCTCGGGGTCGCCGACGACGCGGCCGGGCCCGAACGCCATCGTGCAGAGCGACTGGTAGACCATCCGCAGGCAGGAGGCGCGGTCCTTGCCGGACGCCCCCGACTCGAGCGCGGTGGAGGCCCAGTAGAGCGACGAGGCGGCGGGGACGCGCCAGTCGACCGGGCCGTATCGCCCCTCGAGCCCGGCCATCAGCGCGGCGTCCATCCCGAGCGTCTCCGCGAGCTCCGCGGAGGCGATCGAGCCGGCGGCCGGCGCGGCGCCGCCCTCGCCGAGGTAGGCGGCGATCTCGCGCGCCCACTCGGTGCGGTAGAAGGGCGCGGCCTCGTCGCCGTCCATCCCGATCTTGTGCTGGAAGAACCAGCCGAGGTTGCGGCGGATCTCGGCGGAGGAGGGGTTGAGCGGGACGCCGCGGTCGCGCAGCAGCGAGATGCCGCCCTCGACCCAGCGCCAGCGGTCGTCCGGGCGCGAGAGGAGGAACGAGACGTTGTAGGCCATGTTCCAGGCGTGGAAGACCCACGCCTCCTCGTTGGCCGGGTCGAGCGCGGTGATCCAGTCCGCCAGCTGCACCAGCTCCACGAACCGGCGCTCGTCCTGCAGGCGGTCCGCGCGGAACCAGAGCGCGTCCGCGATGACGCCGCGGAACCCGCCGAGCGCGACGCCCGCGAACTTCACGAGCGGCGGCGCGGCGGACGCCGCGAGCGCCGCCGCGGGCGACTCGGCGGCATGCCGCTCCGCGCGCAGCGCGAAGGACTGCGCCGCGGCCGCGGCGAGCGCGGCGGCGGCGACGAGCGGGGCGGCGGGGAGGCGGCAGGGCACGGCGGAGGGACGGGCGGCTATTCGTCGCGGAACGGCATGTTCTTCTCGAAGAGCGCGATGCGGGGCTGCTGCGCGGCGGCCTTGACGGAGTCGCCGTTCTTCTCGTAGAGCTCGGCGGCCTTGCGCGAGAGGTCGGCGGCCTTGCGGAAGTCGCCGTTCTCGGCGCGGGCGGCGGCGACGACGGTGAGCGCATAGGGGTCGCGGTCGCGCAGCGCGGAGGAGCCGCGCTCGGCGAGCTTGAGGGCGAGCTTGCCGTCGCGCAGCTCCTCGAAGGGCGAGGTCGCGAGCGCCCAGGCGTAGGCGAGGAGCGCGTTGTTGTCGCCGGCGTTGGTCTCCCAGGCCTGCTTGATCTGGTCGAACGGCCCGCGGGCGCGCTCGAGGCGGCGGGCGCGGTCCTCCTGCTCGGCGCGCTTCTTGAACTCCATGGAGACGCCGGCCATCTTGAACTTGGTCTCGATCTCGACCTTGTCGACGGCCTTGTTGTAGGCCTCCTCCTCGGAGATGATGCCCTTGGCGGCGAGGCGCGTGAGCTCGTCGCCGAACGTCTGCATGCCCTCCTTGCGCCCGGTCTGGAGGACCGAGGGCAGCATGTGCGTCTTGGCCTCGCGGATGAGCGCGGCGACGGAGGTGTTGACGACGAGCACCTCGAACGCGGCGGCGCGGCCCTTGCCGTCGCGGCGGCGGCAGAGCGTCTGCGCGACGACGCCCTTGAGGGTGTCGGCGAGCATCGAGCGGATCTGGTTCTGGCGCTCGGCCGGGAACTTGTCGATCATGCGCTCGACCGTCGAGGCGGCGGTGTTGGTGTGCAGCGTCGCGAAGACGAGGTGGCCCGTCTCGGCCGTCTCGATCGCGGTCTCCATCGTCTCGAGGTCGCGCATTTCGCCGACGAGCACGATGTCCGGGTCCTCGCGGAGGGCCGCGCGCAGGGCGCGGGCGAAGCTCTCGGTGTCGCGGTGCACCTCGCGCTGGTTGATGAGGCACTTCTGCGGCTTGTGCACGAATTCGACCGGGTCCTCGATCGTGATGATGTGCTCGTTGCGCGTGCGGTTGATGTTGTCGATGATCGCGGAGAGCGTCGTGGACTTGCCGGAGCCGGTCGGGCCGGTGACGACGACGAGCCCCTTCGTGAGGTAGCAGAAGTCGCGGATCGCGGGCGGGAGGTTGAGCTCCTCGAAGGTCGGGATCTTCTCGGGGATCTGGCGCAGCACCGTGCCGAAGCCGTTCATGTCGCGGAAGCCGTTCACGCGGAAGCGGGCGAGGCCGGGGATCTGGTAGGCGCAGTCGGTGTCCCACTCCTCGACCAGCTCCTTGATGTTGCGCTCGGGCATGATCTCCTTGAGGAGTCCGAGGACGCGGTCCGATTCCCACACCGGCTCGCCCTCGATCGGGGTGATGGCGCCGTGGATGCGCATCTGCGGGACGCGCCCCGCGCTGATGTGGAGGTCGGAGCCGTGCGTCTCGATGAGCAGGCGGAGGAAGCGGTCGATCTGGTTTTCCATGGGGTGTCTCCTTGGCGCGAAGTATACCGGAACGCCCCCGCGCGGGCAAGCGCCCCGCACGCGCGCGCCGCCGCGAAAACGCTTGCCATTTCGCGGGCGTTCCGGTATCTTCTTCCCCATCGACGCGCAAGACCCATGCTCTCCTTCTTCCTCAAGTCCAAGCTCCACCACGTCCGCGTGACCGAGGCCAGCCTCGAATACCGCGGCAGCATGACGCTCGACCCCGACTTCCTCGACGCCGCCGGCATCGCGCCCTTCGAGAAGATCCTCGTCGCGAACCTCGAGAACGGCGAGCGCTTCGAGACATACGCCATCGCCGGCGAGCGCGGCTCCCGCATCTGCTGCCTCAACGGCGCCACCGCGCACAAGGGGAAGGTCGGCGACCGCGTCATCGTCTTCACGTTCTGCGCCCTTACGCCCGAGGAGGCCGCGACCCACCGCCCCCGCATCGTCGTCTTCGACGGCAGGGACAACGCCATCGTCTCCACTTCCGACATCTGATTTCCCACTCGTCACTCGTCACTCGTCACTTGTCACTCGTCACTCGCCCCTCGTCACTCGTCACCCCAACCGAAAGGCCCTCCATGCAAGTCCCGATCGATTCCGTCACCGTCCCCGAGCGCGTCCGCAAGGACCTCGGCGACCTCCAGCCGCTCATGGACAGCCTCAAGCGCGTGGGGCAGCTGCATCCGATCCGCCTCACCCCGACCTACGAGCTGATCTCCGGCCACCGCCGCCTCACCGCCGCGGGCAACCTCGGCTGGAAGACGATCGAGGCGGAGATCGTCGCGGGGCTCGACGAAACGCGCCGCCTCGAGATGGAGCTGGAGGAGAACATCTACCGCAAGGACTTCACGCCCGACGAGGTCCTCGAGGGCTGGAAGCGCCTCGACGCGCTCAAGCACCCCACCGTCGGCCGCCGCATCCGCAAGGCCATCGGCCGCTTCTTCGGCCGCCTCGCGTTCTGGAAGCGCCGCGCGCGCAAGGCCGAGGCGGAGCTCGCGGAGGCGAAGAAGGACGACGCCACCGCCGCGGAGCTTCCCGCGCCCGCCGCGCCGCCGGAGGCGGAGCCCGCCGCCGGCGATTCGGACGAGAATCTCGGCGTCTAGTGGACCCGGAGGCGTCCGACCGCACGCGCCGCCTCGTCGGCGACGCCGCCCTGGCGCGCCTCGCCGCGGCGCGCGTGCTCGTCGTCGGCCTCGGGGGCGTCGGCTCCTGGTGCGCCGAGGCGCTCGCGCGCGCCGGCGTCGGCACGCTCGGCCTGCTCGACTGCGACGCCTTCGCGCCCTCCAACCTCAACCGCCAGCTCGGCGCCCTGCGCTCGACGCTCGGACGGCGCAAGACCGACGTCATGCGCGAGCGCGTCCTCGACATCGCGCCGGACGCGCGCGTCGAGACGTTCGACCTGCGCTACGGCCCCGACACGGCGGACGGGGTCGACCTCGCGCGCTGGGACGCCGTCGCGGACGCGATCGATCTCGTCTCCGCCAAGGTCCTGCTCGTCTCGCGCTGCGTCGCGGCGGGCGTCCGCGTCTATAGCGCGATGGGCGGCGGCAACAAGTTCGACCCGCAGCGCCTGCGCGTCTCGGACCTCGCGAGGACGAACCGCTGCCCGCTCGCGAAGGCCATGCGCAAGAAGCTGCGCCGGCTCGGCATCGAGCACCTGGCCGTCGTCGCGTCCGACGAGGAGCCGCGCTGGCCGTTCGACGCCGATCCGGACGAGCGCATCCAGACCGCGGGGACGCTCCCGACCGTCGTCGGCGCCGCGGGGCTGCTCCTCGCGCACGCGATCCTGCGCGACCTCGTCGGCGAGCCCGCCGCGCCGCTCGCCTGCCAGGCGCGCGACGCCCGCCTCCGCGCCGCGCGCGAGGGCGCGGTTGCCGCCCCGGAACCGGCATGCTAGAATCACGCGCCATGTCCGCCGCCGCCCTGACCGTCCTTCTCTCCGCCGCGCTCGACGCCGCCGTCCTCTGGGGCCTGTGGCGCCTCGCGCGCCGCGCCGTCGGCGGCCGCGCGGGCGCCGCGCGCCGCCGCGCCAAGGCGCTCGAGGGCGAGATGCGGACCGCCTTCGCCATGCACCGCGACGTCCTGCCGCCCGCCCTCGCGGAGAGGCTCGCCG
>CAMNDA010000382.1 GCA_946534745.1 uncultured Verrucomicrobiota bacterium
CCGCCGCGCCGTAGCCGAGCATATCGAGCATCCGGTCGATGCGCTCGGCCGGAAGATCGGCGCCGAGCGACGCGCGCCAGCGGCCGGCCGCGCGGACGAACGCCGCGGCGTGCGTCGGCGAGGGGTCCAGCATCTGGCGCGCCTGCGCCGCGAGCATCCGCTGGAAGCGCGTCGCGCCCCCGCCCGCCAGGCGCTCCTCCAGCAGCGAGAGCTGCTCCCGCGCGCGGTCGTTCCAGCCCCACTTGCGCTGCCCCACGACCGAGCCCCAGCACAGCACCGGGTCGTCGCCCCCCTCGCGCACCGTGCGGTCGTAGAACGAGCCCCAGCCCCGGTTGTTCGGCATCGAGAAGAGCGACGCGTCCGCGAGCCCCTGCGCGATAAGCTGCACGTCGCCCCAGCCCCGGTCGCCCCACGGCGCCTCCATCCCCGGCCCCACGGCGAACGGCACCAGCACCTCCGACTGCAGCCGCTCGAAGAGGTCGCCCGGATGCGCCGAGGCGCGCAGGGCGATGCCGCCCTCCGCGTCGCCGCCGGCCGCCAGGTCCTGCGCGAGCGTCCAGGCGAGCGCCTTGCGGTAGTCTCCCGGCGTGGCGGGGTCCGCCACCACGCCGCGCCCGGCCTCCACGAAGCGCTCGTGCAGCTTCCCGCGCTTCTCCCAGAACGCCCGGCGGGCGCGCGGCGAGGCGCCGCCGTCCACCGAGGCGCGGTCCACGATCTGCACGAAGCAGAACGGCAGCATCGAGCCGGGATGCCCGGCCGCGTCCGCCCCGCGCGCGATCCGCAGCACCCGCTGCACGCTCCCGCCCCAGCGCGGATGGTTGAACCAGCTGTATTGCCACCACGCCTCCACGTGGTCGATCCGCGCCGCCACCGCCCGCCCGAACCAGAGGTCCAGCTCCCCGCCGCCTCCGCAGCCCCCGCCCGCGACCGAGAGCATCGCCGCCGGCGCCTGCGGCAGCTCCGGATGCGCCTCCCACGCCCGCACGAGCGCCTCGCGCGCCCGCCCGAGATGCTCCGAGAAGCCCTTCCAGCCCTCCCGCGTCACGGTGCTGCCCCAGCCCGACCCGCGCGCCGCCCACGCCGCGTCGATCTCCGCGCCGCCGCGCACCACGCCCGCGAGCCACGGGTCCGCGCCCTCCGTCGTTTCGAGCGCCTCCGCGAGCGCGGCGCTGCGCGCCCCGAAGAACCATTCCAGCGCGTCCAGCGCCGGCTCCGCGCCGCCCGGCCGCGAGGCGAAGTCCGTCGCCCACGCCGCCCCGCGCCGCAGCGCCTCCGCCTTCGCCGCCGCCCGCGCCTCCTCCCCGCGCGCGAAGCGCTGGCGCGCGCTCGCCGCCAGGAAGCGCCCCAGGGGCGTCGCGCGCGGACCCTCCGCGGCCGCGTCCAGCGCCGCGAGCAGGCGCCCCGCGCCCTCCGGCACCGGACCGTCCTTCTTCTCCTGCCAGCGCCCCGACCCGATCCAGAGCAGCGCCGGGTCCGCGCAGCCGTTCGTCTCCGCGAACGCCGCCACGCGCGCGCAGAACGACGTGGGCGCCGTCAGGAACGCGCAGCCGGTGAAGTTCGTCGCATAGCGCGAAAGCAGCTCCCGCGCCTCCCCGGCCCACGGCGCCTCCGCGTCCGGCCCCGCGTCGAACGCGCGCAGCAGTTCCTCGCGGAGCGCCGCCGGCCGCGCCCTCTCGCGGTAGTCCCGGACCGTCGGCAGCGCGTCGTTCGTCGCGACCGCCGCGCCCCACGCCCGGATCCGGTCCAGGTCCCCGAGCCCGGGCCAGGGCGGGACCGCCGAGGAAAAGGCCGCCGCGTTCGTGGCGGGGTCTTGCGCAAGCGCGGGCAGCGCGAGCGCGAGGAGGGGAAGGAGGAGGGCGAGGCGTTTCATGGGCGTCCTTTGGTTGAAGGGGTTGAAAGAGGTTGAAAGGTTGAAGGGGTTGAAGAGGTTGAAAGTGTAAAGTGTAAAGGGTCAAGTTGCGTGGCGGGGTGGCGGGATTGTCCATCAACTCTCAATGTCCAACAATCGGCAATGCCAGCAATGACAATGGCAATTGGCGGGAGAGCCGGGCGGGACGAGGATCGGGATTGGCATTTGCGTTGGTGGACATTGTCAAGGCTCTGCGGTCTCTGCGCTCTCTGCGTGAGATTCATCCTCCGCGCCCTCCGCGGACTCCGCGTGAGGTTCGGACGCGGCGGCCGCCGCGCTCTCCGCGTGGGATTCGGACACGGCGGGGTTCCTCGCGGCGGGGAAGTTCTCGAACAGGGGTCGGCGGTAGGCGGCGGGAGCGCGCTCCGTCGTCTGGTGCATCCAGAGGACGAACGGGCGGGTTCCGGCGGGCGGGTTGGTGGCGATCGAGGCGGGATCGGCGCGGAAGCGGGCGAGGACGCCTTCCTCCGCCTCCGACGGATCGGCGTAGAGGCAATACACCGGTATCGTCTCCAGCCGGGCCGGGACCCAGGCGAACGCGAACCAGGGGCTGATTTCGTCCGACCTGGGGCTTCCGTCGTATTCCGGCGAAACCAGCGTGGGGCCGCCTCCCGACTGCATGCAGCCGCCGCGCACGCGGTCCACGAAGGACTCGGCGTCCAGATGGTCGACGGCCAGCCCGAACCAATCGGGGAAATGGTCCCCGAAGGACGGCCGGAAGATCGCCTCGACGGCCCAGTGTCGCGAAACGGGCGAACGGTAGACGAAGGATTCGTGTGGATAGACGTCGAACTGCGGCGGGTCGGGACGCGCGGAAGCGTCGTCCTCCGGAAACAGACGGTCGATGTCGCGCGCGGCGGGGCGGTTTCCGATCACGGTCACGGTGAGCCCGTTGTTCCACACGAGCCGCAGGATTCTTCCGGAATCGACCCAGGTCTGCTCCGTCTGCCACGGAAGCCGGAAGAGCGGATTCTTGATCCGTTCGGTCCATTGCTGCACCGCGTACCAGGGCAGGACGGCAAGAAGTCCGAGCAGGATCTGGAGCGGCCAATGCCTCTTGAATTCCGCCCAAGTCGACTTCCGCACGACCAGGCCGGCGCGGAGATCCCGGTTCCACTGGCGCTTCCAGAACAGGAACAGGACGACCACGGCGGCAATCACCGCCAGGAGCGCCCCGCACCAGCGTTCGGTGAAAGCGTCGTAGCGGGCGAGGTCCCGGGTTTCTTCAAGGATTTGCTCCCCTTTCCAGTGCGTCCACGCGAACGACGACAACAGGACGACGACGCAGAGAAGCGAGGACAGTCGGAACCACAGGTAGCGGGGCGCGCGCCGGTTCCGGACGGGCGGCGGCGGGGACGAGGTGTCGGTTTCGGGATTCATCGGTTTTCCTTTCTTTGCGGACTTCGCGTGAGGGTTCAAGGGGACTTGGGGAGGAGGATGGCGAGGCGTTTCATTGCGGGCGGGGGCGGGG
>CAMNDA010000383.1 GCA_946534745.1 uncultured Verrucomicrobiota bacterium
GACCGTCAAGGTCTTCGTCTTCATCGACGCGCTCGGCTGGAAGCAGGCCGAGCGATACGGGTTCCTGCGGGACCTGCTGCCGAACCGGCGCCCGATCGAGATGCAGTTCGGATACAGCTGCACGGCGATCCCGACGATCCTCACGGGCGAGCGCCCCGCTGTGCACGGGCACCTCGCCTTCTACGACTGGGCGCCGGAGAAGAGCCCGTTCCGCGCGATGCGCTGGGTTGCGCCCTTCTTTCGGCCGCGCTCGTTCTGGCGGCGCGGACGCGTGCGGAACGTCCTCTCGCGCCTCGTGAAGAAACTCTATGGCTTCACCGGCTACTTCCAGCTCTACGCCGTGCCGCTGGAGCGCCTGCCGAAGCTCGACTACTGCGAGAAGCGCGACATGTTCGTCCCGGGCGGGCTCGCGCCGGTGCCGAACCTCGCCGACGCGTGGGAAGGGCAGGGGATGCGCTGGCACATCTCGGACTGGCGCAAGCCCGAGGAGGAGAACTTCCGCGTCGCGGAGGCGCTGCTCGCGAAGGGCGCGCTCGACCGCGCGTTCGTCTACGCGGCGGCGTTCGACGCGCTGCAGCACGACCGCGTCGGCGACGACGCCGCGCTGCGCCCGGCCGTGGAGCGCTACGCCGGGCTCGTGCGCTCGCTGCATGCCGCGCTCGTCGCGGCGGGGCGGCCGTTCGAGCTCACGGTCTTCTCCGACCACGGGATGACGCCGCTGCGCGGCACCGCCGACGCCCCCGCCGCGCTCGCCGCCGCGGGGCTCGCCTGGGGGAAGGACTACGCGAGCGCGATCGACTCGACGATGGCGCGCCTCTGGTGGCTGCGCCCCGGTGCGAAGGAGGCGGCCGAGGCCGCCTTCGCGCCCTTCCGCGGTCGTTGGCTCTCGCGCGAGGACATGGAGCGGCACGGCCTGTGGCGGGAGGACCGCAAGTTTGGCGACGCGATCTTCCTGGCGGACGCGGGGGTGCAGTTCTGCCCCTCCGACATGGGCGTGAAGCCCCTCGCGGGGATGCACGGCTTCGACCCGGCGGACGAGGACTCGACCGCCTGCTGGCTCTCGACCGCGCCCGTCCCCGGCGGCGTCGCCCGCGTCTGCGACTACTTCCGCGCGATGACCGCGCCGGCTTCGCCGGCCATTGACGCGGCCGGGTCGCCTGGTGTAGAATAACCTGCGTTTTCCCCGTCCTTCCCCTTTCGCCCGGAGACCGTCCCATGATTCTGTCCGCCCCGCTCGTTCTCGTCGCCGCAATCGGCGCGAAGGACGTCCTGCTCGCCGTCTTCGCCCTGCTCGCCGTCGGCCTGCTGTCCACGTTCCTCTTCATGCGCAACAAGCTGCGCGCATCCATCGTCGAGAAGACCCGCTCGGACTTCGCCGAGGAGCTGCTCGCCAAGTTCCGCCGCGGGATGGAGTCGCGCATCGGCGGCGGCGGCGTGACGGCGGGCTCCGCCGCCGCGGCCGGCGGCCAGGCCGGCGAGGACCGGCTCCTGGCCTACGCCAACATCGCCGAGGCCCTCTCCGGCGGCTACGAGTGCATCTACTACATCGATCTGCGGACGGGCCGCTTCGACCAGTACCGCTCGCAGGGGCTCTACGAGACGCTCAAGGTCGACAAGGCCGGCGAGGACTTCTTCGGCGTCACGCAGCGGCTCCTGCCCTCCACGATGCACCCGGACGATCTTTCGCGCATGCAGGAGGCCTTCCGCCGGGAGGCGATGGAGGAGGCCACGCGGGACGGCCGGGTCTTCTCGATCACCTACCGCCTCCGCTTCAACGACGAATACCTCTGGTACAACTTCCGCGCGATCCGCTCATCCTCCGACGCCGGCAAACTCGTCGGCGCCATCTCCAACGTCGACGAGCAGATGCGCCGCGAGAAGGGACACGAGGCCCGGGCGGACGAGTCCGTCGCCAAGCTCGAGGAGATGCTCGAGCAGTCCTCCCGCACCCGCGCCACGCTGATCAAGCTGGCGACCTACCAGGACGCCGACGAGCTGCGCGACCTGGCGCTGCGCGAGACCGGCCAGGCCCTCGGCGCCGTGGCGGTGTATCTCTACCGCCACAAGATGGACGGCTCCACGCCCCTCGTCCACGCCTGGTTCCGCACGCCCGAATACAACGTCCTGCCGAAGAACGCCGCCGAGATGATCGGCTCGCCCGACTACCTCGACGAGCACCCCGACATCCGCTACGTCCTCGGCCAGTCCGACGGGAACAACCCCGCGTGGGACGATATCCTCCGCAAGTCCCGCGCCCAGCGCTTCCTCGCCGGCCCCCTCCGCGTCGACGGCGAGGTCTGGGGGCACGTCGGCTTCCTCGTCGACCGTCCCGGCACGCCCGGCCGCGAGGAGCTGGAGCTCTTCCACGAGGCCTGCGCGCTCGTGCAGATCGGCGTCCTGCGCGCCAAGATCCTCGAGACGCGCGACACGCACCAGCGCCAGCTCGTCGCCTCCGCCCGCGCCGCCAACCAGGCCGCCCGCGCCAAGACGATGTTCCTCGCGACGATGTCCCACGAGATCCGCACGCCGCTCAACGCCGTCATCGGCTTCAGCGAGTTCCTCAACCGCCCGGACGTGACGCCCGACGAGATCAAGGAATACACCGCCGGCATCTCCCACTCGGCCAACGCGCTGCTCTCGCTCATCAACGACATCCTCGACCTCTCCAAGCTCGAGGCCGGCAAGGTCGACATGAACGGCCGCTGCGACCTGGTGAAGCTCTTCGACGAGATGGACTCGCTCTTCCACTACCGCGCCGTCACCAAGGACCTGCGCCTCGAGCACACCATCCCCAAGGAGTTCCCCGTCCTCAAGCTCTCCGAGGAGCACGTCCGCCAGATCCTGCTCAACCTCATCGGCAACGCCGTCAAGTTCACCGACGCGGGGCTCGTCGAATGGACCGCCGAGGCGCACGAGGACGGCGCGGGGACCGTCTCGCTCAACATCAACGTCACCGACACCGGCGTCGGCATCGCCCGGGAGAAGCTCAAGACGATCTTCGACCCGTTCATCCAGGACGGCGCCACCCGCGGCGGCAAGGTCTACAGCGGAACGGGCCTGGGGCTGCCGATCGTCAAGCGCCTCCTCGACGCGTGCAACGGCACGATCGAGATGGAGAGCTCCCCCGGCGAGGGCACCCGCGTCCACATCCACATCGCCCGCGTCCCCGTCCTCCCGAAGAACGAGCTGCCCGCGCCCGAGCCGGCCTCCGCCGGCACCGCCGCGCTCAAGCTTCCCGAGAACTTCCGCGCCGTGATCGTGGACGACGTCCCGATCAACCTCAAGATCCTCGACCTCCACGTCAAGGGCCTCGGCGTCAAGGACATCGCCCGCGCCGCCTCCGCCGAGGAGGCGCTCAAGGCGATCGCCGAGAAGAAGCCGGACGTCGTCCTCACCGACATGTGGATGCCCGGCATGAGCGGCGCCGACCTCGCCGCCGAGATCCGCAAGGACAAGTCGCTGGACGACGTCCCGCTCGTCGCGGTCACGGCGGACAACGACGTCGGCGCCACGTTCGACGCCTCGCTCTTCGCCGAAATCCTCACCAAGCCCGTCACCGCCGACAAGCTCAAGCTCGCGATGATGCACCTCTTCCCGAACGCGCGGTAGCGACCATGATCTCCGACGTCAAAAAACATCTTCAATCCACCCTCGGGCTCCCCGAGGAAATGCTCGGCGAGTTCGTGGACGCGTTCATGGATTCGTTCGACGGAAGCGCGAGGGAGCTCGCGCCGTTCGCGGACGGTTCCGCCGCCCCGGACTGGCTGGAGATCCGCCGGATCACGCACATGATCAAGGGCTATTCCGACGGCGTCGGCGCCACGGACCTGCGCGCCCTCTCGGACAAGCTCAACGCCGCCGCGCACGCGGAGGACGCGGCGGCCTGCCGCGCCGGCGCCCAGGCGATCGTCGACC
>CAMNDA010000384.1 GCA_946534745.1 uncultured Verrucomicrobiota bacterium
CGTAGACGCGGCGGCCGGAGTAGCCGCTGAAGCCGTAGGAATGGTCGTCGAAGAAGACGAGCGCCCGGTAGGCTCGCTCGAAGCGCTCCCGGGAATAGGGCGCGCCCGCCGTCGCGGCCGCGACGGCGGCGCGCGCCTCCGCGACGGGCAGGGCGCGGTCCGCGGCGAACTTGCGCGCGAGCAGGTCGGCGAAGGCGGGCGTGGCGCGGTCCCACGCGCAGGGCAGGTCGCCGCGCAGGACGGGAATGCGGTCGCCCCAGCGCGATTCCAGCCGCTCGAACGGCTCGTCGAGCGAGCCGACGGTGCGGAAGACGGGCGTCGCCCACTTCTCGTTCCACGCGGCGAAGGCGTCGGCGAGGCGCGTCGACGGGACCTCGTCGTCGTGGTAGTCCGGGAAAAGCCACGTGTCGTAGGGAACGGCCGCCTCGAGCGCGGCGAGCCGCTCCGCGGTCGCGCGCTCCCACTTCTCCATGTCGGGCCTCCAGTCGGCGGGGACCGGCGGCGCCTGTTCCGGGAAGGGGTGCGAGGGCGGATCGATGAAGGCGGTGCCGAGGCCGAACTCGCCGCCGCCGATGTAGGCGCGCTCGTTCGTCCAGACGAGGACGCGGCTCCGGCCCTCGGGCGCCTCCCACCAGAAGACGCACGGGCGGTCGGGCGAGGTCGCGTCCGCGAAGAGCGTCCGGCCGTCGAGCCCCATCGTGTAGGCGTTCGGCCAGTGCGTCAGGTAGCGGACGCCGGCGTCGGCGAGGAGCCCGACGAGGGCGCACGAGACGCCGGGGTTGTCGGCGATCTGCGCGGTCTTCGTCCGGACGCCCCACGCATCCTCCATCGTGCGCTTGGCGTAGAGCGAGCGGCAGAGCTCCTCGAAGCCCATCGCGTGCGTCGTGGAGCCGCACCAGTTGCCGCCCACGTCGAATCGCCCCCGGCGGTGCAGGCCGAGCAGGTCGCGAACGGCCGCCGCGTCGCGCGCGGCGGGGTAGCCGAGAAAGCTCCACCAGCCCTCGGCGACCCAGCGGAACGCGGCGGGGTCGCCGTCCGGGCGCGCGTCGGCCGCCGCGAGCCCGCGGACGCGGTCGAGGCGCAGCACGGCGTTGCGGCGCTGGACGTCGGGGGAGCGGTGCAGTCCGAGGTCCGAGTGCGCGCTCTTGACGCCGTAGACCGTCCAGCGCCGCGGCGGCGGCGTGCCGGGCGGGAGGTCCGCCTCGGGGACGAGCGCCCAGACGGCGTCCGCGCCGCTTCCGCGCCGCACGAGCCGCCGCCCGTCGCGGGTCACGAGGGAGAAGGCGCGGAACGCGGTCGCTTCCATCTCTACCGGACGATGACGACGGTGCCGCTCGAGCGCGTGCCGTAGAGCTCGATTTCCTGGAGGCCGACGTAGTCCGGGTCGCTTCCCCGGCCAGTGACGGCGAACTTGAAGAGCGAATACCGGCCGGGCGAGGCGGCGTCGTAGACGCACTTTTCCCCGGGCGCCCACGTGGTCTTCATGCGCGAATCGAGTTCGGTCCAAGAGCGGCCGCCGTCGTTCGAACCGTAGAGCGTCCACCGGGACGGCGAGCGGATCGGGGCGCGGACGGAATCGGCGTAGGCCGCGAGGCCGTAGCCGTCCACATAGACCTTGCTGTCGAAGCGGTAGGAGACCCACGCCTTCTCGACGTCCTCCTGCACGAGCGCCATCCACTCGCCGCCGGCGGTCGTCAGGTCGCCGTCGAAGGCCTTGGCGCCGATGCAGTGGCGGTCGCTTCCGTTGCTGTAGCTGGGGGAGCTCCGGACGCGGCTGGCGCCGGCGGCGCCGCCGGCGTCGTAGTCGAACAGTTCCAGTTCGGAAAACGCGAGGTAGCCGACGTTGTCTCCGGACTGCCGGCCGGGGCTGCCGTCCAGGACGAGCCGCCAGAACCGCCAGGCGGCGGCATTGGCGAAGTCGAAGCGGCGGGACTCCTGGTTCCCCCACGTGGACTGCCCGGTCCGCCGGTCCAGAGCCGTCCACGAGACGCCGTCGTTCGACGCAAGCAGGCGCCACGCCGTCGGGCAGCGCTCCTCCGCGCCGGTGTTCTGGGGGAGGGAACGCAGCACGTAGCCGTTGGGGCGGATCGCCTCGGGAACTTCCAGCTGCACCCAGGCGCGGCCGGTCGCGTTCGTGGCGGCGTCCGCGGCGGAATACAGTTCGATCTCGCTGAGGGCGACGTAATCGGACGCGCCGTTCGCGGTGAAGGAGAACCGGTAGGAGGAATACGCCGCTTCGCGCTCGAGGAGATAGAGCCGCTCCTCGCCCGCCTGCCAGTAGGTCTCCCCGGAGACGGAATCGAGGGGCGTCCACGTTGCGCCGCCGTCGTTGGAGCCGGACAGCGTCCAGGCGCGGGGCGAGCGATTGTCTTTCGACAAGAGGTGTCCGACGGCCGCCGCCTTGAAGCCGTAGCCGCCGAGGGCGTGCGGGCCGTCGGAGAAATCCCAGCGGAGCCAGGCCTTTTCGTCGCCGGACTGGACGGCGCCAAGCCAGCGGCCGTTCTGGCTCG
>CAMNDA010000385.1 GCA_946534745.1 uncultured Verrucomicrobiota bacterium
GTCGTCGGCATGGCGCTCGCGTTCTTCTTCGTCTTCCGCCGCGTGATGCGCACCTTCGCCGCCGCGGTCCCGCGCGACCCGGCGGGCGGCTCGCGCCGCAACGAGTCCGGGCGCGGCGCCGCCTACCTGCTGCTGCTCCCGGCGCTGCTCTCGCTCGCGGTCTGGTCCTACTGGCCGCTCGCGCGCGGCACGGCGATGGCGTTCCAGGACTACAACGTCCGCGGCTTCTCGCAGTGGGTCGGGCTCGACAACTTCGCGAACGTCCTCTTCAGCGGCGAGTTCTGGCACGCGATGCTCGTCTCCGCGGAATACGCCGCGCTCTACCTCGGGCTCGGGTTCGTCGCGCCGATCGTCCTCGCGCTGCTCCTCTCCGAGGTGCCGCGCGGCAAGATCCTCTACCGCACGATCTACTACCTCCCCGCCGTGCTCTCGGGCGTCGTCGTGATCTTCCTCTGGAAGGGCTTCTACGGCCCCTACGGCGCCCTCAACCAGATGATCAACGGCTGCGTCCACGCCGTGAACTACGTGTTCGGCACCTCCTATCCGGACCTCGCGAAGGCCTGGCTCTCCGAGCCGAAGGCGGCGCTTCTCCTGTGCCTCCTGCCGACGATCTGGGCCGGCATGGGGCCGGGCTGCCTCGTGTACCTCGCGGCCCTCAAGACCGTCCCGGACGACCTCTACGAGGCGGCCGAGCTCGAGGGCTCGGGCCTCTTCGGCAAGATCCGCCACGTGGCGCTGCCGGGCATCCGGTCGCTGATCCTGATCAACTTCGTCGGCGCCGCGATCGGCGCGATGAAGAGCGGCGGCGAGTTCGTGCTCGCGATGACGGGCGGCGGCCCCTACACGCCGTACGGCGCGACGGAGGTCGTCGGGCTGCACATCTTCTGGGAGGCGTTCGGCTACCTGCGCTTCGGGCCCGCAACCGCGATGGCCTGGGTGCTCGGCTCCATGCTGATCGGCTTCACCGTCCTGCAGCTCCAGCGCCTGAGCCGGATGGAGTTCAAGGCCGGCGCCGGCGGCGCCGCCCCCGCCGACCAATGAACGACCCCGCCGCCAAGCTCGGTTCCCTCCGCGCCTCGCTGCGCGACCTCGGCGCCGCGCTCGGCGCGCCGGGGGAGGGACCGCCCAGGACCGTGAAGAACCTCACGAACGACGGCTTGCGGGCAGGGTGACGGAAACGGCGGTGCCCGCGCCGGGCGCCGACCGGATGCCGACACGGCCGTTGTAGAGGGTCGCGATCGCCTTGACGAGGGCGAGCCCCAGCCCGTTGCCCGGCACGTTCCGGCTGCGGTCGGAGCGGTAGAAACGGTCGAAGACGTGCGGAAGGTCCTTCTCCTCGATTCCGGGGCCGGAGTCGGAAACGATCAGGGTGGCCGTCCGGCCGTCCGACGCCACGGAGACGGCCACGCGCCCGCCGCGCGGGGTGAACTTCAGGGCGTTGTCGATGAGGTTGGCGAAAAGACGCTGCAGGTGGTCGCGCTGCACCGCGACCGGGATCTCGCGATCAGGCCGGGCCAGCGAAAGCGAGAGGCCGCGGTCCTCCGCCAGCGTCGAGAACAGCTCGACGGACTCCGCGGCGACCTGTCCGGCGTCGATCGGTTCGCGGCGAGCGGTGCGGCTGCCCGCCTCCGTCCGCGCGATTTCGAGCATGGCATTGATCATCGACAGCATCGAGGCGCACTCCTCGGCGACGTCCTCGGCGAGCCCGGCGCTGTCGCCGGAGGAGAACGCCAGCTCCGCCCGGCCGCGCAGGCGGGTGATCGGGGTGCGCAGGTCGTGCGCGATGTTGTCCGAGATGGTCCGGAGGTCGGTCACGACGGTCTCCGTCTCCGCGACCATCGCGTTGAACCCCTCGACGAGGGCGTCGATCTCGCGCCCGCTGCCAACGCGGGGGACGCGGACGGTGTAGTCCCCCTTGCGCACCTTGTCCGCACCGGCCAGCAGGGCGTTGATGCCGCGCACGAAGACGCCCGAAAGGAGCCAGCCGAGGGCGCTGCCGAGGCAGAGCGTCAGCGCGAGGCAGACGACGCCCGTGACGAGGATGAGCCGCATGGAGCGGGCGTCGTAGAGGTGGGCGAAGACGAAGATCCGTCCGTCGAAGGCTCTTTCTCGGCCGACGCGCCAGTGTCCTCGGCCGACCGTCGCCGTCCCGCGCGCCCCCGGCGCAAGCGCGAGGCCGGCGGCGGTGAGGCGCACCGCCGTCTCCCGCGAAACGGGCGTGGAGGCGAGGATCTCGCGGCCGTCGGGCGAGAGGAGGAGGTTGATGGAGTCCCGCTCCCCGACCTCGTGCTTTTCATCGGAGAACTGGAACGCCATGTGGCCGACGCGATCCGGGGGCGACAGGCGGACCGCCTCGACGCGGTAGTCCGGAGCGGCCAGGTCGAAGACGAACGCCTCGCCGGCGCGCTCGCCGGCGATCCAGTAGCGCGACGGCCCGTCGGAGAAGCAGCAGACCGGGCGGACGTCCGGATGGGCGCGGACGATGGCCGCGCGAATCGCGGGGGGGACGTCGTCCCATCCGATCGCACGCTCCGGCCCGGTGTACTCGGACCCGGTGAGGTATTCCGCGGAAAACTCCGCGAACTGGAAGTCGAGGTTCGCCTCGGCCTGGCGGATCTGCCGGGCTGCGTAGATGCCGTAGAGGGTCGCGAACCCCACGAGCAGCAGCAGCCCGAACAGGGCGAGGTAGGCGCCCGCGATGCGCGAGCGGAGCGTGGCGAAGGGGCGGCTCCTAGTCGAGGACATAGCCGAACCCCCGGACGGTCCTGATCAGCTTCCTGCCGAAGGGCTTGTCCACCTTTTCGCGCAGCCGGCACATCCGCGACTCGACGATGTTCGTGCCGGTGTCGAAGTCGTACTCCCAGACGTGCTGCATGATCGTGGTCCGGGAGACGACGCGGCCGCGGTTGCGCATGAGGTATTCGAGCAGCTGGTATTCGAGCGGCTGGAGGTCGATGCGGACGCCGGCTCGGAAGACCTTGCGGGACCGCGTGTCGAGCTCGAGGTCCTCGACCCGGAGCGAGGTCTCCTCGGCGGCGGACGAGGCGCGGCGCAGGAGGGCGCGCACGCGGGCCAGGAGCTCCGCCACGGAGAAGGGCTTGGCGAGGTAGTCGTCGCCGCCCGCCTCCAGGCCGTCGATCTTGTTCTCGACGGAGCCGAGCGCGCTCAGGACGATGACGGGGAAGGACTTTCCCAGCCGCCGGATCTCCCGGATGAGAGAGAGACCGTCCCGCTTCGGAAGCAGGATGTCGACGACGGCGACGTCGAAGTCCCCGACGCGGACGCGGTCCAGCGCCTCCTCGCCGTCGCGCGCGACGACCGTGGCGAAGCCGTCCTGGCGGAAGGCCCGTTCGACAAAATCGGCGGTCTTGGCGTCGTCCTCGACGATCAGGATGTTCACGCGGGCCATTCTAGGCGCGCCGTCCGCCGCTGTCAACGGATCCAGCCGAAGATTGCCAAAATGTAATGTTGCGGCAAAACGGCGGCAATCCTCGCGTGGCAGACTGCGCCCGCAACCCGACGAAACAAGGAAAACGCCATGCAACAGCCTGCCCCGCCGTCCCGTCTCCCGCCCGTCTCGGTGGTCCTGCCCGTCTACAACGAGCAGGACTGCCTCGACGCCGTCCTGCCGGAGCTC
>CAMNDA010000386.1 GCA_946534745.1 uncultured Verrucomicrobiota bacterium
CTCGCCGCCGCCGGCCCCGACGGCGACCTCGCCGACGCGCTCGAGGCCCTCGCGAAGGACCTGCTCGCCTGAGCGCCGCGTCGCGCGCCGGAAACGCCCGCGGCAGATTTCGGACGGTTCCGCGAAATAGTGTGGAAAAGGGCGGCGAACCGCCGCCCGCAAACCACACCCGCGGAAACCATCCATGAAAACATCCCTCGCCGTCCTCCTCCCCTGCGTCGCCGTGCTGACCGGCTGCATCGCGACGACCGTCCCCGATTCGTTCCGGCTGACCGAGGAGTCCGAAGCCGCTCTCCGAAGGACCAACTGGAGGGTCGCGTCGGTCGATGTCGCCGGCCTGACCGCCTCCGAGAACAGCGCCATCCGGGCGACCGCGAACGAGCGCCTGCGCGAGCGGTCCGACCCCGCGCTCGAGCCCGTTCCCGTGAGCGTCGCCGTGTCCGTCCGTGAACGCGAGGTCGACGACCGGCAGTGGACGGTCCTGCCCTGGGTCTTCACGGCGTTCGTCTTCCCGGGCATCACGGACACCGCCTTCGACTACACGTTCGCGCTGAGAACCCCATTGGACGCGTGGGACGTCTCCGGCACCGCCGAGCAGAGCTGCTGGCTGTCCCTGCTCTCCCTCCCGGTCGGTGTCGTCTACGGCATTGCGCGCGGCGAGCCGCTCGGACCGGCGGACATCGTTCCCGAGGCCATCCTCGCGCAGCTCACGCCGGAGCGCTACGAGCGCACGGTCGGCCTTGCCAGGGCGGAGCGCGAGGCCGCGGAGGCCTTCGCCGAGCAGGTGCGCAAGAACGAGGAGGAGCGCGCCGCCGCGGCCGAGCGCGCGCGCCGGGAGGAGGAGGAGCGCGTCGCCGCCGAGGAGAGGCGGTGGCTCGCCCGGAAGGACGATCCGGCCTACCGGTTCCCGCTGCGGGACGGATTCCCGGACTCGGCCCCCGTCTACCGGGTGTTCCGGACCGGATGCTCGCTGGCGTGGGCCGAGGAGTACATCCGGCGCGAGGGCTACGCGACGACGAACCGCGTTAGGTCCTTCCCGGACATGGCGGCCGGCGTCCCGGGCGCGACGGAGCGCCCGCTTCCGGAGGAGTTCGATCGCGTGGAGGAGACCGAGACGTCGCTCTTCGTCAACAGTCCGACGAACATCACGTTCTTCGATGACGGCCGCTTCGTGACGCTGACCTTCGGCTCGCCATCCCCGGACGGCGCCGAGCGGGTCCTCGTCTCCGGCGAGATCCAGTTCCCGGACGGCGGCGCGACGGTCGAGGCCCTCGCGAAGAAGTACGAGGCCGAGGTCCCCGGCAGCCGTCGGAAGGCGTCCGAGGAGACCGTCACCGAAGGCGGCCAGACGATCCTCCCGCTCGTCCGGCTTCCCGTCTACACGATCCGGAAGGCACTGGTGGTCCTTTCGTCCGAGAAGGCCGCGGTCCGGATCCTGGACAACCGCGCGGTCTCCCTGTTCTGGGATTCGCCCTCCTCGCAGCAGATCCACGTGGACGAAGAGGGGAAGGTGTCGCTCGGCAACGACGACCTCGAGCTCCGGCTCATCGCGGCCCCGCAGCTCAGCGGCGAGGAGGTGGGAAAGGCCTTCGCGATGTGGAGCAGCTCCAACGAACGCTGCGGCAAGCCCGCCGTCTCGATCGTGGACCGCGTCCTGTTCAAGGCGATGGTCGCCGCGAAGGAGGAGGCGGCGCGCGCCGCCGCCGCCGCGCAGCGCAAGGAGCGGGAGGACGCCGCGGAGCGTCGCCGCCGGGAGATGGAGAAAAAGCTTGAATCCTTCTAGGGGCATGTCGAGGGCGCGCCCGGCGGCCGGCGGAACTTTCCGCTTGCCTCGGACGCGCGGGAGGAGTATGATGCCGCCTGTCGCGACGCGCAAGCGGCGCGGCGCCAGCATCGACTTCGATCTGGACAAGCAACCCAACCGCAGAGAAACGGCCAAACGGCGCTTCGGCGCCGGTTTCAAACGGAAAAGCGCTTGTCCGTCGCGCGCCCCCGGGCACGTCCTCGGCATGTTTCTTTTCCAAGGCGCTTGGCCGTGCCTTCTGCGGAGACATCCCGGAGGCGCGCCCCCTTCTTTCTCCGACGCACCAACGGCAACGCGGACGGGGAAGGAAGAATACCGAATAGACGTCAATGATCACATTCAATAATCTCCAGAGACGAAGCGGCTTCACTCTTATTGAAATCGCCGTGGTGTTGACCTGTTTAGCATTCCTCGCTTTTCTTGGATACGGTTGCGGACGTCGAACCAAACAAAACAGGATGCCTCGCGATGAGGAAACCATCACGAGCTCGGAAGATCCAAAAACGGAATCTCGGAGTTTTCGTTCAAACCGGAACCCCGCAAAGGTAGCGACACCGAAAGTTGTCGGACAAGGCGGAACACCATCAATGAACTTTTGGGATTGGGCCAGGAGCCAAGACGAATTCAAAGATTTCATCAGCGCAAGCAACAACGTAGCGAAATGCAAGGCCAAGTTGCGGACGAACCTCGACGAAGAAATGGTTCGATCGTTTCAAAGAAGGCAGGACGAAGAACAGCGGAAAATGAGTCGAGCTTTGGCGACTTTGAAAAGTCGATTCGCCGAAGAACAGTTCAAGCTGGTCCGCCAATTCATCAAGGACAACCGTGCAGAAACGGAGGAACATGCGCGTTTGGAAGATATGGTCAAGGCAGTTGAAGACAAGAGCGAAGAGCTTTTGAAGAAAACCAAGACTGAGTTTGAAAGGGGGACGATGTGAGTGTGATTTTTGGCAAATCTTGAAGGAATAGTCAATGCTTTGTCCTCCCCGTATTTCCCGTGGGTATTCGCCGTCTTGTCATTCTTCTTTGCATTTGTCTGTTTCGCGGCCGTGGAGGAGAAGAACAACGCCCCAGTTGTCCCTGGGCTGATGATGATCCTTGTTGTCGTCAGTTCTCTATGCGCCGTTTTCGGATGTATGGGCAAAAACTACTTTGTTTTGGCTTGCCTAATCGCTTCATTCGTTAGTTCCTTGGCAGTCGCGGTCAGTGATGAGGATAATGGTTGGGTGCTCCTTCTCGCGGTACTATGTCTCGTCGCTTGCCTGCCGTATTGCTGTCATCACCGATCCAGTCAACAGACTTCGGCACCAATGGAAATGGCAAAAGCCGACGATGTCCACGTTGAAAGCGAGCGCATTCAATCGGCAAGTTCCCGGTCCGACAACATCCGTCACGCTTTCGAACAACAAGACATTCGAGCGTTTCTTCTCGACAATGACAACGATCTATTTGAACTGATCGAAAAGACTGCGTTAATCATTGAAAACGAAAGAAAAGAGTATGAACGATTGTCATATATTGAGAACGATCTTTCAATCCAATTGCCGGAAGACCTTGTTCAACTACGGAAAGAATTGGATTCCCAAGAACAACGCCTAAACGGCGCAATCGAAAAAGTTATCAAGGCCGCGAACTACAACAAGCAATCACAAGATTTTCGGTGAAACGAAAACAACAAAACCCAAAAAGACCACAGACATCATGAAAAAGAACACCATCCTCATTGCTTCCGCGATTGTTCTTGCAGCAATCGTCATTTCCTGTTCGCGATCCTCTCGCGAAGAGGCCATCGACCGGGTTTCTGATGCGGCAAAAGCATTGAACGGCAACCCGGACGACACGCCGGCAGTGGTCAAGGCGCAGCAAAAGCGCGAGAAGAATCGGCAAAACAACGAGTGGACTCTCGAGAACCAGCGAAAGCACCCGCGTGAATTCTGCCAGGCCCAATTGGAGTTTCTCGCAAAAGCGAAGGAGCAGCGTTCTAACTCGTTCTTCCAATCTCTTCACGCGGAAATG
This sequence comes from uncultured Verrucomicrobiota bacterium, assembly GCA_946534745.1. Taxonomy (GTDB): domain Bacteria; phylum Verrucomicrobiota; class Kiritimatiellia; order RFP12; family UBA3636; genus UBA3636. The sequence goes on from CAMNDA010000386.1 coordinate 3,821, forward strand.
GAGCTGGAAGACGAGATCAAAAAGGCTCAAACGTCCGCTCAGGGGCTTCGTGCGGCACTTTCAACGGCCGTCGCCGCTTACCGGGAAGCGGAAGCTGCGGGAACTTGGCCCGTCACGTTCAACGGGCTTCGCCTCGGAAAGAGCGATTTCCAGAAAAGAATCCGGGAAACGGAGCGTCAATACTCGCAAACGACGAACGGAATTCCGACTCTCAAAAAACTTTTGAAAGACGCGATGGACAACAAGATGCTCGCTCAAGAAGAACTTGGGAAGATCGATCAGCTCCGCCAGCAGATTGAATCGACGATCAGGAGCATTGAGTTGAAACAGCTCGTAGAGGCCGATGACGCGCTCGCAAACTCCCTTGATTCCATTCGGATTTCAATTGTCACTCTGGAACGATTCGGCGATTCCATGTCGGATTCGTCTCCTCTCGCCGTCGAGACTGTCGGCGATGACGAAAGCAGTTTCAACAAAATCCTCGACTCGTTTTAAATCCGGGATGTCAACGGAAATAGAAAGGGGGGTGCGCACTCGCGCCCCAAAAGACAATAGGAGGCGAAAATGTGACTGGCTTGGAGGACGCGAAACAACTATTTGAGACAATCTCTTCCATTCTGAAAAGCCCTGATTGGAATCCTCGCTATGGGCAGGCATTGAAATCGGATGTGGAACTGACAGAGTTCATATCGGATGTGAATGCCGAATTGGCTCGTCGAATGAATATGTTCCACTTCCGCGAATACTACACGGTCGACCACGTTCTCTACCGAGACGAGGATCGTATTCCGGAAGGCGCTCTTCCCTTAGGCACGAGCCGGGTTAAGGGAACCTGGCTCACGCACATCCGAGTCGCATTTGAACACGAAAACCATTTGGACAAGGCGGGCGGTTTCCAGGAAATCGCCAAGTTGATACTCTTCAACGCCGATATGAAAGTGTTGATGGGCTGGGCCGACCAAGGCGAGACCTACGACGAGTTCGCCCGGGAATACCAACAAATCTACAAGTCCGCCAGTTCGCAGAAAACCGTTACGCCGATTCTCTTCATTGGAGAGTATTCGGACACACACGTTGACGCATACCTTCTCACGCCGAGTAGCATTTTGAAGTATGACGAAATGGCGGGGTGGCTGGCCATTTAGTGCAAGGTGGCAATCCACCTCAAAATGACCACGAATTGGATTCCGATCCTCTGGAACCTCTGCGACGCGCGGATGGAGCTGGCTGCGTTGGTGGCGCGGGCGCAGCACGCCACGTTCGGGGAGATCGTCAGCGAAGAGCTGAAAGACCTGGAAGAGTTCGCTTCGACGGAGAACCGGGAACGGCCTCTCACGGAAGGCCGGCTGCTTCTGTCGATGGATTACGTCTACAAGCACCTGAACCGGGCGTGGAACGGGCGGAACGCGCCGATGGAGACGGTCGACCGCCGCGAACGGACCGACGTGTCCTGCTGGGAGCGTTTTCCGACGCATGCGATCTTCGCCGACCTCCGGCAGCCGCCGCGGACGCGGCGGAGCAAGCCGCCTCGCGTCGCCTGGAACGGCCGGATCGCCCCGAATTCGATCCATCCGTATCTGCAATACGCGATGCGTAAGCTCGAGGTTCTCTACTATCTGGCGAAACTCCAGCACGGGGTCAAGGGCGAACCGCGGCCCGAGCGGCCGGCCGGCGTCTCCGACACAATCGAGGCGATTCCGCTGGACGAGGCGGAACTCGGCCGGCGGCTGCACCGGATCTACCGCGAACTGAACTACGCGTGGGCGATCCGAAAGCCGCTGCGCGGCCGCGGCGGGAAGGTTCCGACCCGCGCGACCATGCGCCGGCTGGACCGCTTTCCGCGGGTGTTCCCGTTCTGACGGCGGGCCCGCCAACGCCGAATTTCTCGCGCGATCCGGCCCGGGGCGAGGGCTTCGCGCGATGGCGCGGAAATCCATTGACATGCGAAAGGGATGGATGTATCATTACGCCAACATTACGAACACAACACAGGAGACCCCATGCAAGCGCAATCCCTGATTCAAATCCGGGTGGATCGCCCGTTGAAAGAGGAAGTCGCGGAGATTTTCTCCTCGCTGGGACTCGACGTGTCGACGGCCGTCCGGATGTTCTTCCAACGCTGCCGGCTCGAGAAAGGCATCCCCTTCGCCCTCACGCTGGCCCGCGACGGCGAGGATTCTCCCCGCGCGCGGATCGGCATCGCCAAGGGCAAATGGCGGTTCCCGAAGAACTGGGAGAAACTGGACAAGGAACTGGACGGACAGATCGAGGCCGACTTCCATGCAGCTTCTCTTTGACACCCACGTCCTGCTGTGGTTCCTGACGGACGACAGGAAGCTTCCACGGAAAATCCGTTCGCGACTTCTCGAACCGGGCGCGCGCCTCCATTTCAGTTCCGTCTCGATCCTGGAAATCGCCATGAAGCATTCGCTGAAGCCGGATGCCATGCCGTGCGCGCCGGACGAGGTGATGGAGGCCGCCGAAGCGTCCGGCCTCGTCGAACTGCCGTTTGCGTCCGGGCACTCCGTCGCCGTCGGCTCTCTTCCGTGGCTCCATCGCGACCCGTTCGACCGGATGCTGCTTGCGCAGGCGCGCGCCGAAGGGATGACGCTCCTCACCCACGACGACGCCATCGCCGCATACGGCGATGGCGTCCTGTCGTTCTGATTCCCGAAACAGCGAACGACGACGCCATGATCCGCGCGGCGTCCTCGCGGAGTTGCAGGGCGGTGCGGGTTGTGCTAGTCTTCCGGTCGTTCCGCGCGGCGGAACGGAAGGCATGGACCGAACCGAGCAAGCAAACACCGACGGCGAGGCGCTGCTGCGCGTCGAGGACCTCCGGAAGTCGTTCGGCGACAACGAGGTGCTGCACGGCGTGTCGTTTTCGCTGCGCCGCGGCGACGTGCTCTCGGTCATCGGCCCGTCGGGCGGCGGCAAGTCGACGCTGCTGCGCTGCACGGTCGGGCTCGAGTCCGTCTCGGCCGGATCGATCCGCGTGGGGGGCGACGACCTCGTGCGCGACGGCGTCTACGCGCCCAGGGCCGTCCAGCGCCGCATCCTGCTGCGCATCGGGCTCGTCTTCCAGCAGTTCAACCTCTTCCCGCACTTCTCGGTGCTGCGCAACGTCACCGAGGCGCAGCGCGTCGTGCTCGGGCGCTCGCGCGAGCAGGCGACGGCCCATGCGATGGACCTGCTGGACAAGATGGGCCTCGCCGCGAAGGCGGACGCCTACCCGTGCGAGCTCTCCGGCGGACAGCAGCAGCGCGTCTCGATTGCGCGCGCCCTCGCGCTCGATCCGGAGGTGCTCTTCTTCGACGAGCCGACCTCCGCGCTCGACCCGGAGCTCACGGGCGAGATCCTCAAGGTGATCCGCGGCCTGGCGGAGGAGCGGATGACGATGGTCATCGTCACGCACGAGATGGCGTTCGCGCGCGACGTCTCGGACCGCGTGCTCTTCCTCGACGGCGGCGTCGTCGCGGAGGAGGGGCCCTCGCGCGAGGTCATCGGCAACCCGCGCAACGAGCGCACGCGCGCGTTCCTCAGCCGCTTCGGCGGCTAGGGCGGCTACGCGGGGAGCGGGACGACGTCGGACGGGGCGACCCAGGCCTCGGCGCGGCGGGACTCGTCGCGCGCGAGGACCTCCGGGTTGAGCTCGAAGACCTTGAGCTCGGGGGCGCCGGGGATTCCGGTGTCGAGCCGGTGCTCGGCGGTCTCGCCGAGGTAGACGGTGCCGTGGAGCGTCCCGGAGAGGCGAAGGACCCTGGAGAAGGCGGGCGGCTTTCCGAGGCGGATCGCCTCGGGCCGGACGGAGAGCGCGGCGGCGCCGGGGAAGGAGGCCTGGGCGCCGAAGAAGTCCGGCGGGAGGAAGTTCGTCTCGCCGATGAACGAGGCGACGAAGCGGTTGCGGGGCCTGCGGTAGACCTCCAGGGGCGCGCCGACCTGCTCGAGGCGGCCGGCCTGCATCACCGCGAGGCGGTCGGCGATCGAGAGCGCCTCCTTCTGGTCGTGCGTCACGTAGACCGCGGTGAGCCCCGCCTCCTTGCAGATGCGGCGGATCTCGCCGCGCATCTCGAGGCGGAGCTTCGCGTCGAGGTTCGAAAGGGGCTCGTCGAGGAGCAGGCACCGCGGCTGCACGACGAGCGCGCGGGCGAGCGCGACGCGCTGCTGCTGGCCGCCGGAGAGCTGGTTGGGCCGGCGCGAGGCCTTGTCCTCCATCTTCACGGCGGCGAGCGCCCGGCGGACGCGCTCGGCGGTCTCCGCCTTGCCGACGCCGCGCATGCGGAGGCCGAAGGCGACGTTCTCGGCGAGCGTCATGTGCGGCCAGAGCGCGTAGCTCTGGAAGACCATGCCCGTGTCGCGCCTGTGGGGCGGGACGCGCGTGACGTCCTCGCCGCCGATGAGGATCCGACCCCCGTCCGGCTCGTAGAAGCCCGCGACGTGGCGGAGGAGCGTGGTCTTCCCGCAGCCCGACGGACCGAGGAGGAAGAAGAGCTCGCCCGGCTCGATGTCCAGCGAGACGTGGTCGAGCGCGGTCGTCGCGCCGAAGCGCTTCACGAGGTCCTGGATCTGGATGGAGACGGCCATTTTCGGTCGAGCGGTCACACGGTCTGGCGGTCGCGCGGTCCGGCGAGCCGGCTCGCGAGGGCGGGGGGAAGGGCGGCGGAGGCGAGCAGAAGGAGATAGCTTACGAGCTCGAAGGACTCCTCGACGGTGTTCTTCACGTGGCGGAAGACGTCGATCTCGCCGGGCAGCTCGCCCTCCGGCGTGCGGAGCGGCTCGACGGCCTCCGTCCAGAACGGGACGTCGAAGACGTGCCGCCAGACCATCTTCGATCCGATGCCCTGCGCGAAGAGCACGGCGAGGACGAGGCCCGCGACGAAGAGCGGGCATTCGGGGCCGGCGGCGAAGTCCGCGAGGTCCCGCGCGGTGCGGGACGGGCGGCGAAGCGCAAGGACGAGGAACGCGGCGAGAACGGCGCCGTCGACGACCGCCCAGGCGCCGTGGAAGAGGAGCTTGTCGAAGAACCCGTCCAGCTCGCGCACGGCCATCGCGAGGACGGCGAGGCCGCAGAGCGCGAAGGCGAGGCCCGGCCCGGAGCCGGCGCGGGCGGCCGCGCGGGCGCGGAGGCCGAAGACGAGGGCCGTGGCGACGAGGACGCCGAGCTGCGTAAATTCGACGGGGCCGTTCTCCGCGACGTTGCCGGAGCGCGCCGCCTCGGACATCACCGCGAGGGCGGCCGCGGCGACGAGCGCGGCGAAGAGGGCGGACGCACCCGCCGTGCGCAGCAGGCGGTTCCGTACGTTTCTCGGAGTGGCTTCCATGGCGGCGATTCTACACCGAACGGCCGCCCGCGCGCAAGGGCGGGCGCGGCTAGATTCCGCGCTCGGCCTTGATCCTGTCCCAGGCGAGGTTGATCCGCGCCATGCGCTCGTTGGCCCTGGCGGCGAGCGCGGGCGGGAGGCCCTCGCGGGCGATGGCGTCGGGATGGAGCTTGCGCGCCTTCTCGCGGTAGGCCCTCTTCACCTCGGCGTCGGTCGCGGTCGGCGCGACGTCGAGCAGCTCGTAGGCCTCGGCGAGCGTCGGGCCGG
>CAMNDA010000387.1 GCA_946534745.1 uncultured Verrucomicrobiota bacterium
GGGGCGGGCGGGGGCGGCGGGACGATCCGGGTCCGCAGCGCGCTCTCCTCGCGCAGGCGCAGGCGCTGCGCCGCGGTGGCGCCGGAGAAGGAGCCGAAGAGGGAGACCCGCGCGTCCCGGACGGCCCAGCCGAACCCCGCGTGCAGGGCGAGCGAGACGGCGATCGCGACCGCGAAGAGCGCGACGGGCGCGCCGTCGGAACCGGGGTCGCGGCGGTCGGCAAAGGTGGTGGCGGGGGCGGTGGTCATTCGGTGACGAGTGACGAGTGACGAGTGACGAGTGACGAGTGACGAGCGGGGCTAGGCGGAGGCGGAGGGCGGATCGTAGGGACGGGCGAAGGTCTCCTCGAAGTCGTAGACGCCGTCGAAGTCGGACTTCCGGTCCCCGGGGTTCTTGCCGAAGACCCCCTCGGCGATCAGCGCGTAGACCATCCGGCCGAAGTCGGCCGTCTCGTAGACGCCCCACTGGGTGAGGACGAGAAGCGCGAGGGGGCCGAACTCCGAGAGGGCGTAGTCGCGGAGCGCCTCGCAGAGCTCGCGGCCGGAGACGTGCCGGCGCTCGGGATCCTCCGCGGCGGCCTTCCGCACGGCGCGGTCGAGCCCCTCGCGGAGGAAGTAGAAGGCCTCCGCGTCGTAGTCGGCGCTTTTCTCGCAGATGCGGCAGACCGCGTCCTCGAAGGATTGTTCGTTCACGGCGCGGGATTCTAGCACGCCGCCCCCCGCGCGCGCAAGCGCTACCCCTTGTAGTAGCAGAGGATCACGCCCGTCGCGACGGCGCAGGAGACGACGCCCACGACGAGGCCGACCTTGAGCCATTCGAGGAAGGCGACCTTGATCGAGTACTTCTTGCCGAGCATCGAGATCGCCACGAGGTTCGCGGTGGAGCCGATGGCCGTGATGTTGCCGCCGAAGCACGCGCCGAACAGCAGCGCCCACCACAGCGGCGACATCTCGGGCGCCCCCGCCACGATCTTCTTGATGATCGGGATGAAGGTCGAGACGAACACGACGTTGTCCACGAACGCGGAGCCGACGGCCGTGATCGCCACGATGAGCGGCGTGAGGAGGAACTTGTTCGGCGCGGCGCCGCCCTCCGGCGCGATCATGCCGGCGATCACGTCCGTGACGCCGCAGTGCTCCATCGCGAACGAGACGGCGAAGAGCATCATGAAGAACAGCAGGGACCACCACTCCACGGAACTCTCCACGTAGTGCCGCGCGCGGTGGCTGCGGAAGACCATCAGCAGGCCCGCGATCGCGAGCGGGGCCGCCACGAGCATCGTGTTGGGCTCGAGCCCGAGCGCGTGCTCGATCGGGTGGTGCGAGGCGATGAAGGCGAGCGCCCCGAGGAGGATCGCGAGCCCGCGCTTGTAGGGGATCTCGACCATCGGTCCGAGGCCGACGTGGCTCGCGCGGCGCTCGGCGAGGCGCTCGTCGAGGAGCCGGATGTCCTTGCGGTAGTAGAAGAGCAGCACGACGAAGATCGCCAGCAGCGAGAGGAACATGATGGGCGTGGCGTGGACGATGAAGTCGCCGAACGAGAGCGGCACGCCGGGATCGCCCGAGCCGGGGTTCCAGTGGTATTCGGCCTTCGTGCCGATGAGGATGCCGACGGGGTTGCCGAGCATCGTGCCCGTGGAGCCCACGTTCGTCGCCATGACGCTCATCAGGACGAACGGCGTCGGCCGCAGCTTCAGGGTGTCGCAGACCTGGAAGACGAGCGCGAGGACGAACACGATCGACGTCACCTCGTCCACGATGCCCGGCATGACGCCGGAAAGGAGCATCAGGATCGCGAGGAACTTGAAGCCCGTCATCCTCTTCGCGTTGATGATCGACTGGATGATCCACGTGAAGAAGCCCATGTCCTTGAGCGCGCCCACGAGCGTCATCATGCCGACGAGCAGCAGGATGATGTGCAGCTCCGTGCTGTGGACGAACTCGGAGAGCGTGAGGACCTTGAGCGCGAGCAGCGTCGCGATGCCGACGAACGCCACGCCGAGGCGGCGCTCCTCGAACATCAGGGTCGCGCAGATGATCATCGCGAAGATCGAGACGGCGGCGATCTGGCGCAGGGAGAGCAGGCGCTCCGGCGAGGCGGCGGCGGCGAGGTCGGGGTAGACCGACGCGGCGCCGGCGGCGGGCGCCGGGAGGAGCGAGGCGAGCCAGCCCGCGAGGGCGGCGACGAGGAACATGGCCGCGAACTGCAGCCGGACGACGCGCTTGGGATTGGAGGGGGAGGACATGGGAGGCTAGTCGCGGAAGACCTTGTTGAGGAAGTGGGGCAGCGTCACGACGCCGGCGAGCTTGTCGCCGTCGAGGACGTAGCAGACGCCGGCGTCCTTGCGGGCGAGCGCCTCGGCGACGGCGATCGCGGGCTGGTCGACGGTCACGCTGGCGTAGTCGTCGCTCGTGATGTCCGCGAGCCATGTGCTGGACTCCTTGCGGAGCAGCGTCGCGAACGGCTCGAAGTTCGAGAAGACCGAGAGGTCCTCCATCCAGAGCAGGTAGTCGGGGATGCAGAGGCCGAGCACCTCGTCGGCCGAGGCCTCGCCCACGAGCGAGCCCTCCTTGTCGACGACCGGGATCTCGGTCTTCCCCGTGCGGACGATCAGGTCGATCGCGTCCTTCACGCTGTCCGTCTCGCGCAGGACCGCGGTCGGGCGCTCCATGATGTCGGCCGCGCAGACCTCGGCGGGCAGCTCCGCGGAGCCGCGGCGGAAGAACGCGCAGACGTCGGCGGGCGTCGTGCGGGCGACGATCTCGTCGAGGAACGCGGGGTCCTGCAGGCGCCTCGCGACGCCGGCCGCCACGCGGAGGTAGCCGGCGGGGGCGCTCGCGGGCGCGAGGACGAGGACGACGAGGCGGACCGGATCCTGCGACCCGGGGAACCGGACGCCCTTTTCGGAGGTGGCGACGGCGACGAGCGTCTCCTCGATGCCCTCGAGCCGGGCGTGGGGCATCGCGACGCCGGGGGCGATGAACGTGGGCGCCTCGGCCTCGCGGTCCGCCACGGCGCGGAGCGCGGCGGGCGGGTCGATCTCGGGGTGCCGCGCGGCGAGGAGGCGGACCATTTCGTCGAGCAGCGCGCCGCTCTCGGCGGCGGTCGTCCGGCAGAGGATCTCGGATTCGGAAAGGGCGGGCGCGGATTCCCGTTCCGCGGGCGGTTTGGACGGCATCGAAGGGCTCCTTGTGTGGTGCGGATGCGGGCGGAGGATAGACCCGAGCCCCCGATTTTGCAAGCCCAATGTCCCATCCCGTCTTTTTCGCTTGCATTTGCCCCGGCGTTGGTGCAAAATATCAGGGCAACGTTCCTCTGCGACCCGGCCCGTCCGGAAAGAGAATTCCCTTTTCCACTATGCCAGAATCCCCGCACAAGCGAACCTCCCGCTTCGACTTCACCCTCGACGAAATCCGCACCTGGGGCGGCGACCGCCAGTTCGTCGAGGCGCTCGAGCAGTACGCCAACAAGGGCGACGTCCTGAACCCCCGTTTCGAGAACGGGATCGGCGAGGCCGACATCCAGCACGCCGGCCATGTCCTGCACACCCGCTTCCGCACCCTCCCCGGCAAGCGCCAGATGGTCGAGAACCTCTGCCCCTGCGCCTCCTCGCAGCGCGACGGCCGCATCTGCGTCCACATGCTCGCCGCGGCGATCGGCCTGGCGCAGATGGCCAGCGGCGAGCGCAAGGAGCGCCGCTCCGCCATCGCCCGCCGCGCCGGCGCCGCCTCCGCGGCCGCCGCGGCCGCCGCCGGCCACGGCGGCGGGATGCGCGACCGCCCGCGCGGCGTCCACCCCCGGCCGCCCCGCCCCGCCGCCCTCCGCGGCCCGAGGCCCGTTCTTTCCCCCGACCGCCCGGACATCGGATTTTACGTCCCCGACGACTGGTTCGACCGATTCCTCGCCAAGGGGTCCGTCCCGCTCGTCGTCTCCATCAGCCGCGACAAGCCGCGGCCCGTCAGCCTGCGCGACGTCGCCTCGCACAAGGTCGAGTACGAGGCGAGCCCGGAGGAGGACGACATGCTCTTCACGCTGGAGCGCCTCTTTCCGCCGGCCTCCCCCGCGGCCGCCTCCCCCACCCTGCCGCTCGACGCCCGCAAGCTCGCCGAGGTGCTCGACCGCCTCGCCGAGGACCGCCTCCCGCTCCGCACCGTCCGCGGGGAGCCCGTCTCCGTGAAGCCCGTCGAGCGCGCCCTGCGCTCGGAGCTGGTGGTGGAGCTGGAGAAGGAGACCGGCTCGCTCCTGCTTTCGGTGAAGGTGGACGTCCCCGCCCCCTCCGACCTGCCCGCGCCCGACGACGCGGCGGCCCCGGACGCCCCCCCGCCGGCGCCGCCCGCCCCGCCCGCGCCGCCGCGCTTCCTCGTCTTCCGCGACCCGTCCGACTGGCGCCGCGACCGCGTCTACGCCTTCGCCGGCAACGCCCTCTGGCCGCTCCGCGACCCGATCCCCGCCGCCTACGGCGCCGTCTACTTCCAGCCGACCTACCGCATCCCGCACCGCGAGACGATCGACTTCCTCCGCCGCGAGATCCGCGGCGAGGGCCCGATGGTCGGCAACATGCGCAGCCTGCGCGACATCCTCGGCCCCGGCGGCATCGACAACCGCGTCGACGAGGACGCCTTCACCATCCGCCCCGGGCGGCCCAAGTTCACGCTCGGCGTCACCGGCAGCCCCGCCTCGCTCGTGCTCTCCCTCACGGCGACCTACTCGGGCCTCCCGGCCGCCGCGCCCGCTCGCCAGGCCGCGTCCGAGGACGCCGACGACGAGGACGCGGCCGACGCCGCCGCGCCCCAGCAGGCCGCCGCGCCGATCGTGGTCGACGTCGTCTCCGCCAAGGCGACCGACCAGTTCACGATCGCCGACCCGGACGACCCGTTCCTCTTCTACGCCCGCAACCTCTCCGCCGAGCGCCGCGCCCTCGGCCGCCTGGCCAAGCTCGGCCTCGCCTTCGCCTCGCCGCCCGACGCCCCGCCCGAGGAGCAGACCTGGACCGTCCCCGCCATCGTCGGCGACGACAAGGTCCTCGACTTCTTCGCCGCGACCGCCCCATCCCTCCAGCGCCACTACTACTGGCGCGTCGTGCTCGACAAGGCCCTCCACGCCTGGCAGCGCACGTTCGTCCGCGTCGGCCCCCGCGTCACCATCGCCAACAACCCCTCCGCCGCCGCCTTCGAGTTCGGCTACACGCTCTCCAACGCGAGCGGCAGCGTGACCCTCACGGACGACGAGTACCGCTCCGCCGGCGACCACTCGTTCGTGAGCCGAAACGGGCGCGTCATCCTCTTCGACCGCGACGCGATCGACGACCTCAACGGCATCCTCGACGAGGTCACGGTCGGCACCCGCGGCCGACCGCGCAAGAACAGGAAGGACGGCCCGGGCGCGATGCGCCGCGTCCTCTCCGTCCACGCGCACTTCATCAAGAAGACGCTCGACTCGCTCGCCTCGTCCGGCGTCGTCCTCGAGAGCGCCCCCGAGAGCTGGCTCCACGAGGCCGACACCGAGCAGATCCTCGCCGAACTGAAACCCGCCCCCCTCGTCGAGCCGATCAAGTCGCTCCTGCGCCCCTACCAGACCACCGGCGTCGCCTGGCTGCGCTACCTCGAGGCGCGCGGGCAGTTCGGCATCCTCGCCGACGAGATGGGCCTCGGCAAGACGATCCAGACGCTCGCCTGGCTCTCGCTGCCGCGCGTCCGCGGCGAGAAGGCCCCGGCCCTCGTCGTCTGCCCCACCTCGCTCGTCTTCAACTGGATGCACGAGGCGCGCCACTTCGTCCCGCACATGAGGACGGTCGCGATGTCCGGCAGCGAGCGCCACGCCGCCTTCGCCTCCCTCGCCGAGGCGGACATCGTCGTCACGAGCTACGCGCTCATGCGCCGCGACATCGAGGAATACCGCAAGATCCGCTTCTCCGCCGTCGTCCTCGACGAGGCCCAGAACATCAAGAACCGCAACACCCAGAACGCCAAGAGCGTCAAGCGCCTCAACCACGACGCCGCGCGCCTCGTCGTCACCGGCACCCCGATCGAGAACTCGGTCGCCGACATGTGGAGCATCATGGACTTCCTCATGCCCGGCTACCTCGGCCACTACGAGTCCTTCAAGCGCAACTACGAGGAGCCGCTCCTGCTCCCGAAGGAGAACGAGGCCCACGTCGAGGCCGCCGAGCGCCTTCACGACAAGATCGAGCCCTACCTGCTGCGCCGCCTCAAGAAGGACGTGGCGACGGAGCTGCCGCCCAAGATCGTCAAGACCTCCTGGTGCGAGCTCTCGTCCGCCCAGCGCCGCGTCTACAACCGCATCCTCGAGCGCTCCCGCCGCGAGGTCACCGGCTCCGTGAAGGCCGTCGGCTTCGAGAAGAGCCGCATGATCATCCTCACGGTCCTGCTGCGCCTGCGGCAGGTGTGCTGCCACCTGGGGCTCGTCGACGAGACCGGCGAGTCGGACGCCCTCCCCTCCGGCAAGCTCGACCACCTCAACGAGATCCTCGACGAGGCGATGAGCGAGGGGCACCGCGTCCTCGTCTTCTCCCAGTTCGTCAAGATGCTCCACCTCCTCCGCCGCGAGCTCACGGAGCGCAACATCCCGTTCTGCTACCTCGACGGCGCCTCCAAGGACCGCATGGAGCAGGTCGAGAAGTTCAACCGCACCCCCTCGATCCCCGTCTTCCTCATCTCGCTCAAGGCCGGCGGTGCGGGCCTCAACCTCACCGGCGCCGACGAGGTCGTGCACTTCGACCCGTGGTGGAACCCGTCCGTCGAGGACCAGGCGACCGACCGCGCGCACCGCATCGGCCAGAAGAACACCGTCTACGCCCTCCGCCTCATCACCGCGAACACGATCGAGGAGCGCGTGCTGCAGATGCAGCGCCGCAAGCGCGCGATCATCGACCAGGTCGTGGGCGGGGACGAGGCCACGATGGCCAAGCTCACCTGGGCCGACGTCCAGAAGCTCCTCGACATCGAATGACCGCCCTCGCCGCCTCCGCCGTCCTGCTCGCCGGGCTCTGCTTCACCGGCCTCGCGTTCGCCGCGCTCCTCGCGCTCGAGCGCGGCGCCGCGGCCTACGGCGCCGGCTACTCGTCGCGGACCTCGCGCGCCTTCG